>JAVCCP010000043.1 GCA_030765405.1 Candidatus Ancaeobacter aquaticus
TCGCAGGGCTGGGCTATTCCAATGTAGTATTCTGCTGCTCCCTCCTGAACGTCAGTCGCAGTATTGTGTGGCACTAGGTCATGCCACGCCTCGCCGAGGCTGGCTCGGCTTTTTTGCCCCTTCTTTTCTAAAAATGTATCAGGCATAAATACCTGATGTATAATTATAAATGCTACAGACATATGCTACATATGTCAAATATATTATTTCTCTTTCTTGTATTTAGCTAATATTTGATTGATCATTTCTCTGTCTTTTTGATTGGGTAATCTACCCTGATTAAACCATCTATTTACGGTAGAACGAGATATATGCATAGCCTCGGAAACTTGTCCTTGAGTCCATCCCTCTCTCTCAACTAATTCCTTGAACCTTTTTATTAAATCAATTCTAGGGTCTATGTTGTTTTTTAATTTATTGAAGTCAATCTTCATAATTTTCCGATTTAATAACGTTTAAATTTGCTTACATATTGAACTTTATTATATCAAACCCTCAAAGAAGTAATATAGTCTTTATTTCCCAATAATTGTCTGGCTCTTCAGCCTCTGGTTTTCCCATTTTATCCCTCATCTATATATGCAAGGATGCTACGGATAGTTTTAATAAATATTTCTTCAAAATATTTCTAAAAACTCTTCCGTTCCTCAACCTGTCTTCGACAGGCTTGCATATATAGCTGCCCTCCATATGTGTTCTTCCTATGGTCAGACCACATCTTCCAGGGCGGGATCGTCTTTTTGATTAAAAGAGGCTCGTGTGTCTCTTAAAAAAAAGGAGGGTGTTATGGTTATACATTATTTTGTTAATGATTTAGTTGATGATTATGCGGTGTGTCCAGAGTGTGGTTGTGATCTTGTCCTTCGTGAGGAAGATGGTCTTATATTTGTTTCCTGTGTAGATTGTTCCTTTTGTGAATGTTAGCAGTTTTCCTATCGAGGGCTGCGCTATTCGTTATCACGCAGAGATAGGAGTTCGTTATGTTATATATAGTTACTGTTATACGTTTCTGCTTTTGGGATTTTGTAGGTATGTTTGGTATTGCTCCTAGGGATGTTATGTATAGGGGTAGGTATTTGTATAAGGAGGTTACTGATGATGGTGGCATATATCACTGGAGGCGTACCATTAGAAGTGATTATAGAAGATATTACCGTTTTATACGACAGTATGACGGTGTTGAGGGGTTCCTTAGTGTGCCTCATCATCCCTGGTTTTGTTATCGCATAGCTACTGAGACAGGTTTATGGGAGTTTGATACGAGGGACAGGAGTTATCGTCTTTTACAGTTGAGGGGTAAAATTATTTACCCCTCTAAATACTCTAAGTTTATAAAATCATTTTGTTAGTATATCGAAATATTTGCTTTACATGATAAAAGGTTCCTATACTTTGGAAGTCTATATAGTAATATGTTAGATGCTCGCAACACACGGAGGATTCTCTAATGAAATGGAGTAAATGGCTAGAAAACTGGGATAGGAGTTATCGTTTTCTACAGTTATTAGGGAGTGTTACTTATTCCTGTAAATATGCTCAGCTTTATTGAAGATACAAAAAAATTCTTATGATTATTCTTTCCACAGTCCTCTTTTATTTTCTTTTGCCTCTCTATAAGCCTTTGTGAACTTGTCTTTGTATTTAATATTAGGTGGTATCGTCATAGGACTGGCATATCCTGATTTTATTATTTCTTCGTTTAACATCTCGCCGTTTTTTAGATAAACATATCCTAAAAGCCTTCCATATTTATCTTGTTTTTGCACATCATATTCTATTGTCATCTCATCGCCCTTACCGACAAGGCTTTTTGTATGATTTGTAGCTTGTTGATGTCAATCATTTGAGTTCCATTATTTTTAAGGCTCAAATATCTTAAAACTTGTTTACATCTTTTTTGTAAGTCTTCTTCTCTTTTTTTATGCTCTCTAGGTATTCCTTATGCATTCTTTCATCAGAATAATGTAAAATTGTTTTCGTGTATTCTGATTTGTCCAATATTATACTTCCGATATTGAAATGCCAAAGACATTTATGGGGCGTTCTCTCAACACCTTTTTGACCAGTGGGAAGTCCATATTTTTTTGTTAATATTGCTTCCAAAACATTAGCAATTGAATTTGTCTCCCATGCTATAACTATCCAATAAAGAGAATCATCATTGTGGAAAAAGAAAAGTCTGACAGTGCATTCTTCACCTAGTATTTTATCCTTGTATTGAATAATGCTATGTTCTTTATCTATATCGATATCTTTTTTCATTTCCAATTTTAGCTGTTTTTTAACCTCATCAAAAGGTGTTCCCCATTCATAATCCTCAAACTTGATGCTAGTAACATTGATGCTTGAAGTTGAGGAGCTAACCTCTTTTGATTTGCTCCATTTAACAAAATATCCAACAACACATACAAAAATAATAATGGGGATAATATAAGCAGAATATTTAAGCCATCTTGGATTGCTCTTCTTTACCACACTGAAACTTGATAAATCTCGTTTGCAATATTTGCAGAATATAGCTTCTTTCTGTATCTCTTCGGCACAATAAGGACACTTTTTCACGATATTTCTCCTCATATCCTGTAAATCATTATAAAAATCGGTAGTTTTTAAATTCTAAAGAAATTATATCATTTTAATATGAAAATTGTATATAATGATAAAATGAGAAACTTCTCAAAGTATTTAAATAATTGGATGTCTGTAATTAATAAACTTGCATAACAATTCGTTTTAGCTTGCCCTTCAACTTAAGTGTTTTTGTTTCCTCAAGCAATCAAAAGCCAATAAGGAATGTCGGCTTTATTTATTCATAAACAATATCTTCTTTCAGGCTCAATGTAGAATTCTAATAACTGAACAAATTGTTTATGAATAGCCTCCTTATAAATTTATACGCTTGTTCTTTGATGAGATAGTATCCCTTACGGTATACAAACTCATATTCGTCACTCGCTCTTATTAATAAAACCACTGTAGGGGACAATGGTGATTGTTTTTATAATAGCCATTTGTGAAGCAAGGGGTTTAAGCTGTTTTACTAAGCACTAAGCAAAGTGCCCCTATTGTTTCAGTCATTGCCGAACCCAACCTATGAGGAAATCGGTTTAAACTTTGTTGTGACGTTTAAAAAGGCCGAGACAAAATATCGTGGCGGATTAAATGGCGGTGAAAGTGCAGAGAAAGTATTCGGGTCTATTAATGAAAATATATTCATTAAAACTACCCAAAAAGCTGTCCAGAAAACTACCCAGAAACAAGATGATATTTTGGCTTATTTGTCCAAGTGCCACAAAGCAGGCAGAGAAGAAATAGCAAAAACCATAGAAGGAATAAGCGTGTCAGGTGTGAAATACAATCTGAAAATTTTGCAAGATAGAGGATTGCTTAAGCGAGTAGGTTCTCCAAAGGGTGGACATTGGGAAGTGTTAATTTAAATTATACCCCTCTAAATACTCTAAGTTCATAGAATCATTGTAAAAAATAATATTAGTTTGATATTTATATAAATAATGTTATACTAAGCTTTTATCCACAAAGGGAGGGAAAGAGTGACTTGAATAATTATATAAATCTATAAAGGCAACTCTTAAAATATGAGGGCTGCCTTTTTTTATTTGGCAAGATGTTGAATGAAGATATTCTAGAATATAATGTCATTATGCTGTTGAATATACCTTAACTATATACAGGAGAAAAAATGATAAAAATAATAAAAGTTACAATCGTGCTTCTTTTGTTATCTTGTCCTAGTATACTCGCTATTGCTAAAGCTAATATTGATTTTGAAATTCTTGATGAACAGACAGTTGATGCACCCCTTAAAACTGAAATTGTTCAACAAATTCTAATCAAAGGGGATTTATCAAAAGAAAAAATAACCAAATTTATCTGGGAACGATATAATTCGTTGAAAAGCCGCCATGGGTTCAAGTTTCACTCTTCTCCCACCAATATAGGAGTACATCTTTACATTTCAAAAGAACATTATAATTCTGGAATGGGGCAATGGATTGCAATGATTTATAATAGAGTTGATAGAAGTAATCCAAAGGTTATATATTCTATGAATTTTCAAGGACAACTTGAAAACTTAAGCGCCAAACCAGAAATAATATCTGGAATTTCTGAAGAAAAGAGGAAACAAATTTGGAAAGAATCTATCCATGCTGAGGACAGATCGTGGGCAGAAGCCGAAAAGGCTATATCTAATCCTCAATCCATGGAAGACTTAAAACGAATTGGCGAACTGCAAGAAACATTAAATGAAAAATACAATGCAGAAATTATCAAGAAATATGGGATAAATAAAGAAATCCTTAAAGAGGTTAAATTAGAAGGCTTAAAAAAAGGTTGGCCAATGCCGCCAGAAGAATATTAAACTCCTAACATTAAAATACGAGAGAACAGTATTATTTTATTCTGATGTAGAATTTCATAAAGAATATCTTGAGGTAATAGAAAAACAGACGGAGACTTACAAAAAAGATGCAAATAAGTTTTAATATTGGAGTTATAATGATTGCAAGATTTAGACTAATAACCTATTTATTTTCCCTTATTTTATCTCTTACATCTGCCTTACCTGTGCAAGCTGAAAATATATATACAGTAGTAAGGGTTATAGATGGAGATACTATTGAAATAAAATATAAAGACAAGATAGAAAGTGTAAGACTTATAGGCATTGATACGCCTGAGAGCAGGGCAAATAAAAAAGCTTGGAGAGATGCAAAGAGAAGCGGTCGGGATATACGGACAATAACCAAGATGGGGAAACAGGCTGTTGGATACGTAAAAACCCTTGTTAAAGGGGGTGATGAGGTAAAAATAGAGTTTGATGTTCAGAAACGGGATAAGTATAAGAGGCTTTTAGGGTATGTTTATCTAAGAAATGGCAAGATGTTAAACGAGGAGATAATAATCGCAGGGTATGCCAGTCCTATGACAATACCGCCGGATGTGAAATATCAGGATAAATTCTTAAATGCTTACAAAGAAGCTAGGAAAAATAAGAGAGGGATTTGGAAATAAAAACAGGAGTAATGGATAAAGTAGAGATAGAAAATTGACTAATAGTGGGAAAGTTAGAAGAAAGGAGAAAAAATGAATGAATTGGGAAAACAAATACTGGAAGCAATAAATAAGCAAGAACCCCAAAAAATTTTAGAAACAGATAAAAAAGGAATACACATATGTTTTATTGCTTCGTATGTAAGTCCTAAATCAGAATATGATATAAAAGAATTTAACCGCGAAATTTCAAATCTTAAAAAAGAAGGATACATCACTCTGTCTAGTTTGTCTGACAGAGAACCAAACCCAAACGAATTAGAAGCTGCACTAGAAGGGTGGATAAAAGAACATAAAGAGCATATAGAAGAATATGAAAAGTTCATGAAAGAATATAAAGATGAATTCGAGGGAAACCCCCATAATTACTATACTAATATTACAGCTAAGGGAATGAAGGTCTTAGGAAATAACTAACCTGTTGGTTTTCTGACGCATATAGTTTAAAAGGTGTCCTCTTTATATTGAGAAGCTTGAAAAAATAGAAGGAAGAACGTATGGGTGTAAGAAATCTGGGTTAAGAAGGGAGTTTTTACTAGGTATATAAAAATGTATGCACGAGTGTAGAAAACGATAAACAAGGGAGGTGTATGATGGAAATTGTGGCATTTATTACGATTTTTGCATCGGTAATATTCGGTTTTGTGTTATTTGTACTCATTCTACTCGCTCCATTCTTCCTGTATTACACAATGGAAAATACAAAAGAGTCTCTTGAGGAGTTAAAGAAAATTAATCAAAACATATTACAATTATGTATGGGTAGAAAAAGTGATTATAAACAACCTACAGAAAACAAACCTACTCGTGGGGAACAGGAAATGAAACAATGTCCATTTTGTGCTGCTGAGATAGAGAAAGAAGCACTCTATTGTAAGTACTGCAAGCGGAACACGTCGGAGAAATTGAAAGATGGATAAGGAAAAGTATATTTTAAATGAAGAAATTCTTAAAGAAGTTCAATTAGAAGGCTTAAAAAAGGGTGGGGTATATAAAAGGGGCAAATATGAAAAAATGTCCATATTGTGCTGAAGAAATACAAGATGATGCTATTAAGTGTAGATACTGCGGGGAGTTGCTGAATAAAGAGATAAATCCTACCAAAGAAGAAGATTCTGATTTTGATAGTGAAGGATTTATGAAAGACCCCATAACTGAAAAAGTGCAAGTTCAAAAGACTAAAGTTAGTCGCAATATTGGATGTTTGCCAGCATTTTTTGTTATTCTTCTTTGTACTATTATGTTTGTTGTGCTTGGGCGTTCTTGTGAAACTACAAAAACAAGAAAAACATCATTAACGGGTGTTTATAAATGGGGAGAGATATTATCTGGTGTTGACCAACGAGAGCATTCCACAGAACAGTTCGTATCAATGCTAAATATTATTCATAATAATCATCCTAATTATTCATATGAAAAAATTAGTGATCTGTTGTCTTATTATTGGTGGCAACTTTATCAACAATTGCCAGATTTATCATTTTGCGAATTTGTAAAATCCATAAGTAAAGAATCAAAAAGAACAGATGTGGATTTAAATGAGATTATGGCTCGATATATGCTTTTAAAGGAAAGGGGTTACTAGTATCATAAATACTTGAGAGTTAATATAGAATGATAAATATTAATTAGCCATAAAGAGATAGTTCGTAAAATAAAAAAGAAGGACAATATTCAGGAGCTTAATAGTATGTACTCAGAACTCCATGATAGCAACCATAGGGATGTTGGTGAAAGAATGAAAAAGATAATGAATAGGCCCATGCACAGTAGAGTGATGTATGTAACGGCGGGTATTTTGTGCGCGTTAATGGTGATGTATGCGTTGGCCGCGAGCCCCGTTATCTGTGCTCAGGAAAATGATGACGTATATGCGGTTGCCAAAAGCACGAATGTTTTTGCGTCCGAGCTGTTTTACTGGTTGTCGCCGGACGAGGGTAACCTGTTTTTTTCTCCCTACGGCATTTCTTCGGCGCTGGCGATGACGTACGCGGGTGCGCGGGGTAATACCGCTGTGCAGATGGCCCGCGTTCTGGCTTTTACCCTGCCGCCGGAAAAGCTCGATCCCGCGATGTTGGAATTGATGGGGATGTTGCATGCCATGGACAACGGGTATCAGCTTTTTGTCGCTAACGCGTTGTGGGCTCAAACCGGCTATGCTTTCCGTCCGGAGTTCCTGACCGTTATAGACAAGTATTACTCCGCCGGCTTTAAAGAGGTTGACTACAATGACGCAACAGAGAGAGAGCAAACGAGGCAGAAGATCAACACGTGGACGGCGGAAAATACCGGAAACAAGATAATTGAGCTGATCAAGCCGAAGGTATTGGACGAAGGGACCCGGCTGGTGCTGACCAACGCAATTTATTTCAAGGGTATGTGGCGGTTTCCGTTCAAGGCAAAGTCAACCGAGGAAGATTCGTTTAACGTTTCGCCTCAGGAACCGCCGGTGCGCGTTCCCATGATGCACCAGACGGGGAAGTTCAAATACGCAGAAGATCAGGACGTGCAGATTCTGGAGATGCCGTATGCCGGCGGCGGCCTGGCGATGGTGATCGTGCTTCCCCGGTCGTTCACCAAGATGAGGGATGTACGGGATGCGTTGTCGAGGGACCTCGACAGCAGGCTCGCCCGTCTTTCCGCGCGAAAAGTGCAGGTGTCTCTGCCGCGTTTCAAGGTGGAGAAGGAATGTATCCTGAACGAACCGTTGATCGAACTCGGGATGGTTTACGCTTTCGATGCGCGGTCCGCCGATTTTTCTGGGATGACATCCGATCCGGCAGGGCTGTACATATCGAAGGTCATTCACAAGGCGTTTATCGAAGTAAACGAAGAGGGAGCGGAGGCGGCTGCGGCTGCCGCTGTCCTCATGAACGTGAGTGCGCGTTCCTCCGTTCGTCAAACACCGACCATTTTTGTTGCTGACCGGCCGTTTTTCTTCCTGATCCGTGATACCCGCACAGGCGCTGTCTTGTTCATGGGGCGGTTGTCCGATCCGCGACAGGAATTCTGAGGACAGAACACTTAATTATTGAGTCAGATAAGGAGAATGTTATGGCTACAAAAAAGAAAGAAGCTTCAAAAACAAAGAGAAGTGTTGTTGTTCACAAAAAAGATATTAGTGTAGATAATATTTATCAAATGTTGAATGTTGTTGAGAATAATATTTAGGAGCTAACCAGGATGTATGCAGAATTACCCGACAGCAATCACCGGGATGTTGGTGGAAGAATGAAGCCGACAACAAAACAAATGGAAATAGCAAAACAAATCAAAAGCGCTCAAGTAAGAGCGGATAGATTAATGAGAATAATTGAGAAACAGATGTTATAGAGAAAAGGGAGTTGCTCCCTTTTTGAAAATCCTTTTTACCTCTATATATTAATATGTTATGAGGAATAAAAATGACAAATATAAAAAAAAGAACAGTTTTTATATAGAAACAGCAATTAAATATTATAAATACACAATTAAAAGACTTCCTAAACACTTCTGTCTTTTGGCCTTTGGATTCACACCGTTTAGATGAATATTTGGGTTGACCAGGCCCATATAAGCCCATATAAGCCCTTGACAAAGTTAGAGTTATCCTATATAATACACTTGTACGTATAGCATAAGGAGGGTACTAAGAAAATCTGTTTTTGGTAAACCATTCGGAAGATTGGGACACAAAGCCAGGGACCTATCGGGTTGCCCAGCTGCCGTGAAAGACCACGTTAAGCATCTTCGATGTATTTATTGTTATGGCTTTTGTAGCATCAATAAAAAATGTCGCAGACATCCCAATCGTTCGTAAAGAATGGTTGGTTTTTTTATGTTTACAGTGGGAGGAGGTAATCAAGATGATTAAATGGTACGCTATCGTCTCTTTTGCGCTATTCCTGTTTCTGCTGCCTCCCGACACTTTTTCCGCCAGAAATGACCATTCTGAAGCAATATTCAATATGCTTGCTTCCAAAACGGGATTCAAAGAAGCCCGCGATATACGACGACAATTCAAAGTATTAGCACCAAATGCAAGAATTGCTAATTCTGTTCTGAAAATCGCAACAAGAACTAGAGCTTCCTTTTACAAATATTTAAACTGTACCAGACATTGGGATCATCCGACTATTATCAAGATATACCCAACAAAGAAAATGTACAAATTTGCAACTGGGCATAAAGGGTCTGTTGGTTTTGCAGTATTCATGTCTACAAAGGGAATAAAAAAACGGCTCATTGCTGCGTATTATGACCATGAGGATTTTGAGAATACGTTACATCATGAAATTGTCCATCAACTTACTAGAGATCTCGCTGTCCCTAAAAATTATATCCATCCGAAAAATGTAAAAAAGATGTCCACTCCGCTTTGGATAGACGAAGGATTGGCGGAATATCTAACGGCAAACAAAAAGGGAAGAGATAAATACAAGATAAAGGTTGGGAAGGCCCTTAAAGAAAATCGTGCATTTAGTTTAATAGAATTAATATCATTCAAGAAATATCCAAGCCGTGATCCCATTCTTTTTTATGCACAATCTTATTCCCTTATTTCATTTCTTGCCAAAGTTCCAAACTTCCGTGTTAAATTAAGAAATTTAGCAACCTCGTCTTACAAACTTGAGCCACGTCAAAGACTATTAAAACCGTATTCTAGAGATTTTAACAATTTAAATGAAATCTCGATGAAATGGCGCAAATATGCAATGCGAGAATATGTGAGAACAAAAGGAAAACAAGAAGACAGAAAAGTCACCGCAAAAAGCGCTTCAGTGAGCAATGCCGGACTATACATTATGGTTATTGTTGATGAGATCTTAGATGGTGATACTCTCAAGGTTATTTACAATGGCAATAAAGAGAGCGTGAGGCTAATAGGTGTGGATACCCCTGAGAGTAAAGTGAATAAGAAAGCTAAAAGGGATGCAAAGAAAAGCGGTGATGATATTAAGGTAATAACTGCTATGGGAAAAGAAGCTACTTTGTACACAAAGAGCCTCGTTAAAAAGGGAGATATGGTAACATTGAAATTTGATGTTCAGAAGAGGGATAGATATAGAAGATTATTAGGATATGTTTATCTTAAGAATGGAAAGATGTTAAACGAAGAGATAGTAAAAGGTGGCTATGCAAGCCCTATGACGATACCGCCAAATGTTAAATATCAGAGTAAGTTTCTAAAGGCATATAAGAAGGCAAGGCAATATAAAAAGGGGTTGTGGAAATGAAAAAATGTCCATATTGTGCTGAAGAGATACAAGATGATGCTGTTAAGTGTAAACATTGTCTGAGGTTTCTTAATGAAAGTATTCAAGGGCAGGAATCTGCTGGTAATGCGACTATGATCAGGCAATCTAATAATAAATCAATAAATAAGAGTACATCAAACTCAATCATCATGTTGGGTGTGCTTGGTCTCGTCTCTTTCATAATATATTTTACGACAGGTTTTTTTGTGATACAGCCAATAGGTGCTATCCCGGATGGTGCTACGGTATGGTATTGGCGTGCCGGTACAAAACTGCCTTTTATTGGATCAGCCGATGGCTTATTGTTCAAGACACAAGGGGGGGTATCGTTGATGGGTAGAGCAGTCTTTCTTGGAGGATTTGCCAAGATACTAGCGGACAGGAAAATTGTTGTATTGCCTTACAGTAGAACGTTGTACCTGATTTCCACCGGTGGACGAGATTTCGATCGATAATTTAAAAAAACGCAAGATATGGGGATGAGTAATGGGGATTATTATTTGGATAGTATTGTCAATTGTAGCTGGTATCATTGCTGAGCAGAAAGGGAGATCTGGGATCGGCTTTTTTTTCTTATCAGTGCTATTAAGTCCGTTTGTTGGGATTATTGTAGCGTTAGTTGTAAAACAGAATTATGCTAAAATTGAAGAGAAACAGTTAAAATCAGATGATTATAAGAAGTGTCCATTTTGTGCAGAGATTATCAAAAAGTCAGCTATAAAATGTAGATATTGTTGCGAAAATCTTGAATTGGAAAAGCCAGAGGCTACTAAAGGGGAAAATATTGTGGCTCCGAGTTGTATTGAAGCACTACAAAAGGGGGAATCCAACCCGCAACATAAGAATGGCATAAATCAAGATGTTGTGGATGAGAAAGTTATTCAGGAAAAAAGAAATGATGTTCTATGTGTGGGTAAGCTGTTGCCTTGGATCGGCAGAATAACGAGCTTTCATATTACAGTGATCATATTATTGCTTGTATCTGTGGCGGTGCTTTATACAGTGGTAAGCGATTATTATAAACTTATGCCAAAACAAGAATATAGTGAAATGGAAAAACAAGAGGGCAAAGTTTTAGCCGACAGTCAAAAAGTGGTAAAAGACGCGAAAGAGCTTCTAAGAGAGTCGTATCAAAAAACAAAAATTAAGGAACAAAATAAAGCATTTGGTTCGTTAGAGTTTGGTGACAGTGAAGATGTGGTGATAAAAAAGATAAGTCAAGATAGCAATATTACCATAAAGGATGGTTCTCATGGATATTTTGATACCACTATCTCTTTAGGGGACTATGAGTATACAATCTATTTTAATGATGCAAATGATGAACGAATAGCTTATAGCCGCAATATGTCAAGAAGTAATCGTTTAGCGAAGGTTGTGATAAGTTCTGAATGGCTAAAGTATGAGTATATTGTGGTTTTGCCTAAGAGATGGAATATTTTGGTCAAAATAATTAAAGATGTTTATGGCCCAGCAGATTATGAGATAGAGTATCCTTCCCCATTATCGATTGGGCGAATGAGGGTCAAGACCACTCACGCATGGTATTGTGGCAGGAAAACAATAATGGTGATGATAATGAAAGGCGACCCACTTTATTCGGCGCAATGTTGGATATATGATAATGAATTGATGGAAAAGCAAAACAAGATGGAAGATGATCGCAAAAGAGAAGATATAAACCAAAAGAAGTATTTGTTTGGTGGTGGCATAAAAAAAGAAAAAAATACAGAAACAATGATGGTTACCAAGAAGCCATATAGTCCAAAAAAAGAATTTGAATTGAAGATGAGTAAATTAATGGAAAAATACCCAATTATTTATGGTAAAAATGATAAAGGGTATTGGTATGAGTCAATAGGCGGTAAACATTACTTTAATACAGCTGAAGAATACGAGCAAATTAGAAGTGGAGCATTTGAAGGGGAAAAAGACTTTAAAGAAATACGCTGGGGGCATATAAAAAAAGGTATGAAAATTGCGGTAAGATTACTAAATGGAAGTGTGATAAGTGGCAAGGTTAATAAAGTAAATGAAAGAAGTATTGTTATTGATATGTATGAAGGAAAGGCATTTATCACTTTTGATTATGATGAAATATCTGACATTAGCGTTGTTGAATAAGAGGCATAGAAACGGTCTAGAGAAAAATATTGGGGGTGAGGATGGATAATAGATAGAAAAACCACTAATGAAGTATATATTAAGGAGAAGATTATGGCCTCAAAGAAGAAAGAAGCGACAAGAACTAAAAGAAGTGTTGTAATTCATAAAAAAGATGTCAATGTAGATAATATTTATCAGATGTTGAATGTTGTTGAGAATAATATTCAGGAACTCACTAGGATGTATGCTGAATTGCCTGACAGCAATCATCGGGATGTTGGTGGGAGAATGAAACCGACAACCAAGCAAATGGAAATTATAAAGCAAATCAAAAGCGCTCAAGCTAGAGCTGATAGGTTAATGAGAATCATTGAAAAACATTGGTAGGGTGAAAATGAAAACATTTTTTAGGATCATTTGTATAGGGTTATTAGTCGTATTATTTTCAGAATTTAGCTTTGCCAAGGAATTCAATTTTAGGAAAACAAATTGGGGAATGTCCATTGCACAAGTTAAGTCTTCAGAACCCCCGGCTAAGTGGGAGGGAGATGGAAATAGGTTGCTTTATAAAACTAATGTAATTGGTAAAGATGTAATCATCGCATACTATTTCGTTGACAATCAGTTAGTGCGAGCAGAATATGTGTTAGTGGATAACCATACGAATTTAAACGATTTCATAGGAGATTATACTGATTTTGAAGAGATATTAATTAAAAAATACGGAAAGCCAAAACGAGATGAACAAGTATGGAGAAACGATTTGTTCAAAGAAAAGCATTCAGATTGGGGCATGGCCATAAGCGTTGGGCATTTAATGTATTATTCTAGTTGGGAAACACAGGATACGGAGATAGATATTTTGTTAATGGGGGAAAACTACATTGTAAAGTGTGTGGTGGAATATAGAAGTAAGAATCTAAAAGCAAAGGAAAAAAAAGCTCGAGAGAAAAAAGCATTGGATGTATTCTAGGAGGCTGCTAATGTTTAGTTGCTCAAAAAGGTGGAATATTGTGCAGACAAAAAAGAAACTCGTATATTAATTGTTAGGAAAAAAATATGATACAAGATAAGCTTTTTGCAGACAAAACAGGAGCTGAAGGCTACAAAATAGAATCTGTTGGCGATATAATTAAATTAGTTGTCGGAAAAAATAAACAACGATATTTTAGAGGGCAAGCCAATGTAAGTTGGGAAATTCGACCTAGTATCGGTCGAAACAATTTTGAGATTGGTGGACATAAAATATTGACCTCTTTAAAAAAAGATCAAGAGGAGGAATTGTTGCATAGATTTCGGAGACATACTTATGAGCATCAGGGAAGAATCCTCGATAAATGGGAAGCTCTTTTTTTAGCAAGGCACCACGGTTTACCAGTGAGACTATTAGATTGGACAACAAATCCTTTAGTTGCGCTTTATTGGGCGTCCATAGGAGGGCATAATAGCGATGGAGTGATTTGGGTATTCGAGAGGAGGAAGCGTAAACTTAAGGATAGTATCGACGTGTTTGATAAGAAATATAAAAATCCCGAAGATATCAAGGGAATAAGAATTATACATCCCTTTTATCCTTCAAAACGCATGACCGCTCAAGCTGGTATATTTACTATTCATAAGAACCCCGCCGAGGATATTGCAGAAATATCTAAAACAAAACATGGTAATAATAATGATATATTAAAAGGTTTTAAGTGTTTGGTGCCAAATAGTAGCAAAATGGAAATATTAAGACAATTGGATAGATTGAATATTAATGAACGTCTACTTTTTCCAGAGTTAGATGGTATTGCAAAAGGTTTGCTCTATACAGAATTGTTGTTTGGATGTAAGTAGGAAAAGGGGTCATACCTGATTTAAATTGATTTAAGTATAAAAAAGTTAGGCAGTATACATGGTCACTCTCATCTAAAAATATTCGTTCAATTTCTTTGGCTCCACTAACTCTTGTCTATCGATATACATTGTGCCATCAGACTTGATATTGATAGACCATTTTATTAGTACTATTTTGCCATTTTGTATCTCAATTCCTGTGATACAACGTGGGTGCACACAACTGCCTGTATTAAAATATGGTGGTTCATTAGGATTAGGGAATACTGAACGGTGAGTATGGCCTGCTATTATGATTTGATTGTTATCTTTTGCCCAGTTACTGATTTCTTTTTCAATCTTTATACGTGTTTTGAAATTCTTTGCAGGGCTGGTAGTGTCCTCAACTCCGATTGATTGAAGAAGTTTCCAGATAGTGCTGACACACAACCTGCCAACCCACCAGAAAGAGTCATTCAAAAATTGTCCCTGGTGTCCATGTGTTAGGAATATTTTATTTTTTGTATCCGAGTATTGAAGTATTAAACCTTCATGTGTTTCAATACCTTCAAATAGCGGTTCATGGCAATCCTTACGTTCGTTATAATAGCCGTAAAGGTGCTTCTTAACGTTCTTCGGATTTTTCCATTTTCTGTTGTGATTTCCCCAGATAAAATAAAATCTATTATTCTGATGAAATTTACTCATTAGCTTAAATATATGGCTATAGGCACTTCTTATAGTAGTAAATTTTCTGTTTTCCCAAAGCTCATCTCCATCTCCGATTTCAATGTAGGCAAATCCGTTGTTATAGTAGTAATTCAACGCATAAAAAAAGATATTTTGATTATGAGAAAAGTCATCTGCCAAGCTATTATCACCCCGGTGGCAATCGCTAAATAAAATGAATTTAGATGAATCATCAAATGGAATTTCCTTTGATGAGTTAAATACTTCGGTTAGGCGATTGCCAGTAAACATAACTAGATTTCCATTTTTTGATTATTCATTTATTTGTTTTCATTGCCATGCTCTGTAATATACCCTTCACATAGGCAATGCTTCTTTTTGGGTTATCTTTTGACCTATCTTTTATCTTATCGAAAGCGAAGTTAACTTTATCAATCCCATACTCATCTACCATATTTATAATATCTTCTATATCAACTAGATTATTTTCACAAAAGACAATTTTGGCATATTCCTGTGCCTCTTTGACCTTGTCTTTTCCATATTTGTCGTAGAGCTTTTCTAATTCCTTGTCAAAATTTTCAATACTGTATAAATTCTTTAACCTATATCTATTTGGCAGTCTGTTATCATATCCTCTGCCAGAATCAATATTTCCATATTCGATTTCGAGCAAATTCCAATGTCTAAGTTCAGCCATTCCATCACTGATTCTTTCTTTACCAACTTTGTATTTTTCAACTAATGCCTTTTTACTCATCATCCACATCCTATGTTCAGGCCCGCCCTCTATAAGATTTATGAAATAACAATATCTTCCGGAAAGTGATAATCTCATATCCCAACCTTCTTGCCAGAATTTCTCAGGAATCTCAAAATATTTCTTTTTAGTATCATTAAATGGTTTTAATACAACTTTAGCATTTTTCCCTCTTACAGGTGTGTATTTGAGAAGTCCGTATTTATTTTGTAAATTCCTCAATGAATGATAACCCAGCATTTCCCTGTATCTTTCTTTCGACAATCTGTCGGAAATCCCAATATATTCAGCGACTTTCTTATAATCAAAGTCAATTGTCTCATCAGGTTTGTAGTGTCCAACAAGATACATATATACGTCCCAGAAATAATCATTTGAATGAGAAACAAAATCACTCAATACGGTAATCATAATATCATTATTAAAAATGATATATTTTTGAGATATCTTAGCGCTTGCCTCATGATCAATCTGTATCTTTTTAAAATCATCCAGAAAATCGCTTGCGACTTCTTCTGATTTAAAAAGCACAGAGTATTCATTACTCCTAGTTAAAGCATTCTTTGTCCAGTTATGGCTACCAATAATGACTATCTCATCGTCAATAAGGATACATTTACCATGAGTGTATATCTCAAGCTTATCAAAAGAAACATCTATACCATTTGCTTTAAGATAATCAAAAGCCCTTCTATTTTTCTCTGCCTTTTCATAATCCCTCCCAAGAAGCCTGGTCCCCTTAAAGACTATTGTTTGATCGAGGATAACCTTAACATCAACACCACGTTCTTTAGCTTTAACCAGGTCATTAACCAATATAGAGACCGTAGATTTAGGTTGGTCTTTTTTGAAATTAATATAGTACATGACAAGATAAATAGAGTCTTTGGCTTCAGCGAAAGATTTATGAACAGCAGTAAAGTACTCCTGATTACTCAAAGGTGTAATTTCTTCTGAAAGTGCATTAGAAGAGAATAGGGGAGAGAGAAGACTAAAAAGAATTATTGAAGTTAGAAGTAAACGTTTAATCATGTCTCAAATTATAGTCTAACCATTACATAAAATCAAATCCAATAAGGAGTGTCGGCTTTATTTATTCACAAATAATATCTTCTTATACAATCCAGCCAAAAGTCTGTGGGAAGAAAAAATTATTTGTGCATAGCCTCCTTATAAATTCGCTCGCACCTTAATAAGATTATATTCCTTACAGGAAACAAACTCATCAAGCCGCTCGCAAAAAAACACCCAAGGAAAAGCAAAAACAAAAAGAAGGGGCAAAAAAGCCGAGCCAGCCTCGGCGAGGCGTGGCATGACCTAGTGCCACACAATACTGCGACTGACGTTCAGGAGGGAGCAGCAGAATACTACATTGGAATAGCCCAGCCCTGCGA
>JAVCCP010000044.1 GCA_030765405.1 Candidatus Ancaeobacter aquaticus
CCAGATCATATGATACCGCAATTATATATTCAATATGGGCATCACGAGCACGTTTTAAGACATCTTCACGATCACTATCAAATACAGGATCAGTCAGATGAGCATGGGTATCTATAATCATATGTATATTTAAGTTGTAAGCTATAAGCTATAAATGTTTTTTATCGCTTACAGCTATCTTTTATTATTATTTTTCAATCTTTGGAAACAATGGTGTCAGCTTACCAATCGCTGTACCGTCCTTAATGCCACCCCAGAGGAGTGCGTCCGTTTGAACCAGTGAATCAAATGCTTGAGGCAGTCCCAGCTGCGCGGATATCTCTTTAGCTTTTTCAGGCATATACGGATAAAGAATCACTGAACAAAGACGGACCACTTCACATAGATTATACAGTACTGTATGAAGCCTTTCATAATTCTGTTCTTTTGCTAGCGTCCAGGGTGCATTATTTTCTACATACCGGTTAGCAGATTGAATAACTGACCATAACTTTACAAGTATGCCGCTAAAATCAAGCAAATCAACCTGTTTCTCAAGCAATGATAGAAGCGTCTGGGCCTTTTCTTTAATCTCAAAGTCTTTTTCTGTTATTTCACCTGCTTTTGGTATGACTCCCCCGCAGTATCGAGACACCATTGACAATGATCTCGAAACAAGGTTACCAAGATCATTTGCCAAATCAGCATTATAACGATTCGTAAAACTTTCCCACGAAAAATCACCATCTCTATCAAAGGGTATCTCTCTCATAAGAAAATAACGCAGTGCGTCCGCGCCATGCTTATCGCATATATCAATGGGGTCAACAGTACGTCCCTCAGTTTTACTCATTTTCCCGCCTTCAATATACACAAACCCGTGGCCAAAAACACTTTTGGGAAGTTCAAGCCCGGCACTCATCAACATTGCCGGCCAGATAATGCAATGAAATCGTGTAATATCTTTTCCTATAATATGAACATCACACGGCCAATATTTTTTTAATCGATCCTCATTATCGGAAAAACCGCACCCTGACAGATAATTTATCAATGCATCAAACCAAACATACAATACATGCGTATCATCAAAAGGTAGCGGTATCCCCCATCCTACCGATGATCGTGTAACACTAATATCTTCAAGTCCGCCTTTTATAACATTGATCATTTCGTTTTTTCTGATCTCAGGCCTGATAAAATCCTTGTTGTTTTCGATATACTCTAATAACTTGTCCCCGTATCGAGATAGCGCAAAAAAATAATTTTTTTCAACGACCCAGTCAGGTTTACGTTTATGAACCGGGCACATACCATCTTCCAGATCTTTATCTTTCATGAACGCTTCACATGAAACACAATACCATCCTTTATATTCACCCTGATAAATATCGTTTTTATCATTTATCCTTTTGAACATTTCCTGCACGGTATCAATATGGCGTTTCTCTGTTGTACGAATAAAATCATCAAATGAAATATGCAAATGACTCCACGCATCCTTGAATTTTGCGATCATATCATCGCAATATGCGTTCGGCGTCATGTTCATTTCCTTAGCCTGTTTCTCGACATTAAGACTGTGTTCGTCAGTGCCCATTAAGAAAAATGTTTCATATCCAAACATTCGTTTAAAACGTGCAAGCACATCAGCGCCAATTTTTTCATAGGCTGTCCCCAAGTGAGGACTGCTATTGACATAATCGATTGCTGTTGTGACATAAAAACGTTTTTTCATAATTGAGAATCCACTATTGTTTTTTGTTTTTACCTGAGTCTTTTGATTCTGCCTTCAGTATTGTTAACTCTTTGACCGGAACATCCATCGTCCTGTCATTTTCAATCTCTACCATAACCGTCTGTCTCAGAATATTAAGATTAACCACTTTACCATCACCGTATTTTGTACGCACCAATGTTCCTTCTCGCGGCAAACATTTCTCGAGATGCTTATATGTCTTAAACTCATACTTAAGACAGCACATAAGCCGTCCGCATAAGCCTGATATCTTGTTTGGATTTAGTGATAGGCGCTGTACTTTCGCCATTTTTATATTTACCGGATCGAAATCTTTCAGAAACTGCGCGCAACACAACTTTCTTCCGCAGCAGCCGATCCCACCAAGTATTTTTGCTTCATCACGCACACCTATTTGTCTCATTTCAATACGTGCTTTAAATACATTTGCGAGATCTTTAACCAGTTCTCTAAAATCTATTCGTCCATCAGCGGTAAAATAGAAAACGATTCGTGATCGATCAAAAGTATATTCAACATCAACAAGCTTCATTTGCAGTTTGTGTGTCAGCATTTTTTGCTGACAGGTTTGAAACGCTTCTTTTGCGGAACTCTTATTTGATTCAATTTTTTTCATATCTTCAGGTGTTACTTTACGAACATTTTTGTGAAGCGGTTTCTCAACATCAGCATCAAGAAATGATTCAGGATCGCCAATAACTTCCCCATAATCAACGCCTCGTTCTGATTCAGCAATAACATAATCACCGATAACCGTTTCAATATCGTTTACCATGCAAAAATGTGTTTTACCTTCTTCTCTCATCCTGACTTGTACAAATTTCTCCATATATTCTCCAAACACGTAATCTTCTATTTAAACATCATTACATATCAGAGACCGCCTCCAATACTTTAGGCGGCTTCCCCGATCTTTAAAAACAAACATTCTAAGGCCAGTTTCAGATTGCCATTACCCATAATAGCATTTTTTACATATTCAATTGACTCAATGATAACCTCAAGTCTTTCGAGTGTATATTTTTCTGCAAGCGTGTCAATGACTTCCCGATGATCAACATTAACAATGTACGATCCGCTGGCCACTTTACAGGCTACGATATCCCTATAAAGCAGTATAAGAAACCGCAGCATTTCAATTATCTCATCTTTAAAAGCTCCTTCAATATACGCTTTATCAATATCAGTAATTTCACCCCTTGATTCCTTTATCTCGTCTTCTTGCTTGTCCTTTTCATCACGCAATGCATCTAACATTCCTTCAACAAAACTCACCACATGTGTGATCGAGCAACATTTACCTGATACTATCTCTTCAAGCACCATTTTTCTTCTGGCCATATACTCGCTATTTAAGATGGTTTCAATCCTACCGATCCTTCCCGCTGCAATAGCGCTATAGAGCTCAATATCACTTTCATCTAGATTATACCTTTGCCTCAGTATATCTTCTATATATTTTACCGATACCGGATTAAAATCAATGATTTGACATCGCGAAGAGATTGTTGGTAAAACAGAATCCTTATGTGAGGTCGTCAGAACAAATACCGTATCAGCCGGCGGTTCTTCAAGTGTCTTTAAAAGCGCATTACTTGCCGCAGGATTCATAAGGTCAACATCTGAGATAATAAATACTTTTTTTCTGGCTTCATACGGCTTAAGATATGCACTTTTTGTTATTTCTCTGGCTGATTCGATTTTAATCAAACGTGATGTCCCACTCGGCCCGTACCATTTTACATCCGCATGATTCATCCCATTTATTTTTTTGCAACTCTCGCATGTATCGCACGAGTCCATATCTCTTTGGGTACAATTAAGTGCCTTAGCGAATTGTAGCGCAACAAAACGTTTCCCAACACCACGCACACCGCAATATAAATACGCATGCCCTACCTTACCGGTCGATATGCTATTTAAAAGTCTACTTACAATAGATTCATGTCCGAGTACATCCTTAAACGACATATTCACCCCTATTAAAACCGAAATATTTTTTTTCTTTTTAACAACATATTGACGTTCGCAATAATGCTTTTGTGTATATCATGCAGTTCGAGCGAACCATCAAGGATCACACATCTTTTAGGCTCTTTCTTTGCAAGACTCTTAAACCCTTCTCGAATATGTTCATGAAAAAGTTCTGTCTCAGCTTCAATGCGATCGAGCGTTCCTTTCGGGGCATGTTCCTTTTCGAGATGTGCCGATCTTTTTAACCCGGTATAAATATCTATATCGATTATGAATGTTCTATCAGGCATAATTTTCTGAGTAGCTATTTTGTTCGCTTTAACAATAAAGTCTTTTTCAATACCTCTTCCATATCCTTGATACACAAAAGTAGAATCAATAAATCTGTCACAAATAACAACAGCACCATCTTCAATATGCGGTTTCACTACTGTATCAACATGCTGTGCACGATCAGCCAAATAAAGAAATAATTCAGTGATATCAGTGATCCCTTCATACGACTTATTTAGAACAAGCTCTCTGATCTTCTTGCCTAAGAACGTCCCTCCTGGTTCTCTTGACATAAAGACTCGATAGCCCCTTTTGCGCAGGTAATCAAATACTAGTTGTGCTTGTGTTGATTTACCGCATCCTTCAATACCTTCAAATGTTAAGAGAACGCCTTTCATAAATACCTTTCATTAATATCACTATTTTATTTCAGCTCTTTAGCTTTTATCTATACTATAAACTGTTCCATCAGGTTCATCTTGTAAAGATATGTTCCGAGTGCCCAGAGCATCTCTTATGATATCAGCCTTATCCCACACTCGATTTTTTCGGGCATAATTTCTCATTTTGATAAGATCTCTTACATCACTTTCAGATAGTTCTTTTTTTGCGAGAACTTCGTCAAGACTATCAACTGATTTCTCCTCATCTTTCAGTACCTTTAGTATCTCAACCACATGGTACGTTACCCCTAAAATAGTGAGCATTAAGACAAGGTCACTATACCCTGTGCGCAACATCGATTGATCGCCCGATCCTGACATAATCTTATTCAATTCATGCCTCAGATCAAAAACGACTGCTATTGCCCGTGCAGTATTAAAATCATCATCCATTGCTTCTTCAAATTGGTTTATCCATGTGCTTTTTTCAGTACTCTCTACATTTATGACTGTATCTTTTTCAATGATTTCAACAATACGTGCAATACAATTTTCAATTCGTTCAATATTTTTTTGCGCTTCACGCAGTTCTTCGTCACAAAAATCTATCGGACTTCTATAGTGCTTGGTCATAAGAAAGAAACGCACGACATTACCGCTATACTCCTTAAAAATATCTTTTAATGCAAAGAAATTACCCAGTGATTTTGACATCTTTTCTTTATTAACGGTAACAAACCCGTTATGAACCCAATAACGAACAAATTGCTCACCTGAAATCGCTTCGGCTTGAGCAATCTCATTTTCATGATGCGGAAAGATAAGGTCTTGCCCGCCGCCATGTATATCAAATGCTGTTCCCAAATATTTTGTCGACATTACAGAACATTCTATATGCCATCCCGGTCGGCCTTTTCCCCACGGTGATTCCCATGAAGGCTCATCTTCTTTGGCTTTCTTCCATAAGGCAAAATCCATTGGTGATCTTTTGTTTTTATTAATTTCGACACGCGCTCCGGCAAGCATATCCTCCAGGGTTCTTTTTGAAAGCTTGCCATAAGAAGGTAATTTCCCAACTTCAAAATAAACGTCTCCATCTACGGTATACGCAAAACCTTTATCTATAAGTGTCGTAACCGCATGAACAATGTCCGCTATATGCTCTGTCGCTTTTGGCTCTCTGGTTGGTTCCAATACGTTAAGTTCCTGCATATGCTTCTTGAAAGAATCATAGTACTTACCGGTGACATTCTTTACCTCTTGCGAGAGATCGGATACATCGGCTTTTTGTGCTTTTTGTATTATCTTATCGTCAATATCGGTGACATTTCTCACATAGGTCACTTGATATCCCTTATACTCCAGATATCGTTTCACAATATCAAAGGTAATATAGCACCGTGCGTGCCCGAGATGACATTCATCATAGACTGTTACTCCGCATACATACATACGGACCTTTTTTTCCTCACGAGGCACAAAAGGTTCTTTATGAGAACTCATCGTATTAAATACGTTCAACGTCATAGTACTATCCTCTATTGTATCTGTTCTAATATATTCCCGACCCGAGCACAACACCGGATTTTACCTAAAATATTAATAACATCAATAAGTTCAGGCCCATGCGCACTTCCTGTAATAGCGATCCTGAGTGGCATATAAAATTGTTTTCCTTTAAGACCGGTTTTTTTCATCACCGCACTGAAATACGCTTTCCAATCATAGTCAACCCCACACTCTTCTGAACCAAGGCCGCTAATAAATTCCTGAAAGAGAATCGCACTGTCTTTCACTATTTCTTTTTCTTCCGGACCTAAAACAATCGTATCGTTAAGAATTTTTTCAACATGCTCACTCACCTCAGAAAGACAACGTAAATACGGCAGGACCAACTGCACGATCTTTGTTATTTCTTCCATTTGACATTCGTCAACATTCTCCTTAATGAGACCGGCACGTGCCAGATAGGGCATTGCAAGATCAGTTATTCTTCCGCAATCAGTATTGCGCAGATAATTTGCATTTACCCAGTTCAACTTTGTATAATCAAAAATAGAAGCCGATTTATTTACACACTCAAGCGAAAATTCATCAACCATTTCGTCTATTCCCATAATCTCTTTATTGTCCTTAGGTGCCCACCCGAGGAGCGCCAGATAATTCTTTAACGCTTCAGGTAAATATCCTAATTCCCTAAACTCACTCACTGAAGTAACCCCATGTCTTTTAGAAAGCCGCTGGCCGTCAGGACCCATTATCATAGGCATATGCGCAAATAATGGTAACGGATATCCTAGAGCTTCAAATAAAAGCACATGTTTAGGGGTGTTTGAGAGATGATCTTCTCCCCGTATTACATGTGATATTTTCATCAGTCCATCGTCAATACATACCGCGAAATGAAACGTCGGGATCCCCCCAGATTTCATAATGACAAAATCACCCATTATACTGGTATCAAATTCAACCGTCCCACGGATAATATCGTCTACACGGACAATTCTTTCGGGCACTTTAAAGCGCCACGAGGGTTTTATTCCTAAATCGGTTTTTTCCTGAATATCTTTTTCGGTAAGGTCCCGACATCTATTATCATACTTTGGCGCTGTACCATTTTTCATTGCTTCCTTGCGACGGAAATCTAGCTCATCCGGCTGACAGAAACAGGGGTAAATATGCCCTTTAGATTTGAGTGTTTCGAAATGCGTGGTATAAAGCTGTGATCGCATAGACTGCGTATACGGTCCGTACTCTCCCCCGATATCAGGCCCTTCATTCCACGGTAATTGCAACCAGTTCAGATCTTCAAGCATTGCTTGTGTGTACTCTTCTTTTGAACGCTCCCGGTCAGTATCTTCAATACGTACAATGAATGTACCATTATGCTTTTTTGCAAAAAACCAATTAAAGAGAGCCGTTCGCGCATTACCGATATGCATGTATCCTGTCGGTGACGGAGCAAAACGTACTCGAACACCTGTATCACCACACTGTTTATTCATATACTGTTCCTTCTATGATTGTTCTCATAATTAATACTCTACTCAGACACTATACTAACAATAGCGTGAGCTGCAATACCTTTTTTTTCGCCAGTAAACCCTAAACCTTCAGTGGTTGTTGCTTTAATATTGACACTGCTAGGATCAACATCTAAAGCGCGGGCAATATTCTGCTTCATGTTATCTGCATGCGGCATTATCTTTGGTTCAGCGGCAATAACAATAGTATCGATATTCACTACTTTATATTTTCTTTCATGCAATAGCTCACGAATTTTTTCAAGAAAAAACACACTTGAAATATCCTTATACTGCATATCGGTATCAGGAAAATGTTGCCCGATATCACCAGCCCCCAAAGCGCCTAAAAGTGCATCGCACAGGGCATGTATGAGAACATCACTGTCTGAATGACCAAGAAGACCTTTGTCATGAGGTAGTTCAACACCGCCAAGCACCAATCTACGCCCTTCAACTAATGCATGTGCATCATATCCAATACCAACTCTCATGATTGCCTCCTCTTGCACCCGGAATTTTTGTCTAAAAACATTAGCTTTGCTAATTTCAAATCCCCTGCTGTCGTTATTTTCATATTGCACGAGTCATGCAAAACCATTTTTACCGTACTCCCATAGTTCTCATACAAAAACGAATCATCTGTCGCACATAACTTCTGAGTTTTTGCTTTTTTATACATTTCACAAAGCGTAGGATAGGAGAACACTTGTGGTGTCTGCGCATGGCAAATAATTGTCCTATTAATTGTCTTCTCGACAATATCTCTACTATCAACTCTTTTCAAAGTATCGTATGCTCTCACACCCACAACTGCCCCACCGTACTTTCTCGCTGACTTTACCGCCTTTGTCACGAGTGACGGCACAGTGAACGGACGAGCACAATCGTGAATAACCACAAGTTCGGTGTCCGGTGGCGCGCTACATAAACCATTGTATACTGAATCCTGTCTGGTAGCACCTCCCGCTACTATAGCACTCACCTTATGCATACCGTACTTTTTCATAAGTATTTTACACTTTTTTATTTTTTCTGGATGCACACTGAGAATCACCGCATCTATAGACTGCAGATGATTAAAGATACCTACCGTACGCACAATCAAAGGAACGCCATTGATACGTACATATGGTTTATCTTCTGTACTCTTAAGCCGAGATCCAGTACCACCCGCGGCAATTATGCATACTGTTTTTTTTGTTTGTGTTACACCCATTATCTTTTGCTTTCCACAGACCTTACCGCTGCATCAATTGCATCTTTGACCGTACGGGCGCCATACATATCAATATCTTTTAGGTCGAGACTACCGGTGCATTTTTTTACATCATTTTCAGGAACAATAAATTTCCTAAAACCCAGTTTTATCCCTTCTTTAACTCTCATCGTTACATGACTCACTGATCGCAATTCTCCACCCAATCCAACCTCACCAATTGCAAT
Organism: Candidatus Ancaeobacter aquaticus; assembly: GCA_030765405.1. NCBI lineage: Bacteria > Pseudomonadati > Candidatus Auribacterota > Candidatus Ancaeobacteria > Candidatus Ancaeobacterales > Candidatus Ancaeobacteraceae > Candidatus Ancaeobacter > Candidatus Ancaeobacter aquaticus. Next base: position 8,838 of record JAVCCP010000044.1, read on the forward strand.
AAGATTTTGATCAATATTAACATCCTTAAAGCTAGAATACAGGGCAAGAACCATCCCCAGATCAATAGCAGGCTCAAATACTTTTGCGCCACCCACAGCATTAATAAATACGTCCCGTGTCGAAAGACCAAGGCCAACTCTTTTCTCGAGAACAGCAAGGAGAAGCATCATTCTATTATAATCAACGCCAAGTGCTTTTCTGTTAGGGGTGCCATAGGCAGTAGGAGTCACCAGCGCTTGCAGCTCAACCAAGATCGGCCGTGTCCCCTCAACAGATGTGACAACAACTGATCCCGATATATTCTCACGCCGCTCAGCCAAAAATATTTCAGAAGGATTGCTCACTTCTTGCAGTCCCTCGCTATCCATGCGAAACACTCCTATTTCATCTGTCGGACCAAATCGATTTTTCACTGCACGCAACACTCTATACGCATGATACCGGTCGCCTTCAAAATATAACACGGTATCAACCATATGCTCTAATACCTTCGGCCCGGCTATCGCGCCTTCTTTCGTTATATGGCCAATAAGAAATACCGCACGCGACGTATCTTTTGCTATTCGCATAAAATTGTTCGCGATTTCACGCACTTGCGCAACGCTTCCAGGGGCTGATTCAAGTGTTTCAGAATACATTATTTGAATAGAATCGACTATAATCACATGGGGATCAAGCTCAGCAATGCTGTTTGTAACAACTTCAAGATTTGTTTCAGATATTACATATATGTTCTGGGCTTTTACACCTAAACGCTGAGCACGCATTTGTGTCTGCGCTACAGATTCTTCACCACTAATATAGAGTATTCTTTGATTATTGTTACCGAGCTGTTCGCATACTTGTAAAAGCAAAGTTGATTTACCAATACCCGGTTCACCGCCTAAAAGGACAAGTGACCCATCTACGATACCACCGCCGAGCACTCTATCAAACTCACCAATGTTTGTCCGGATACGTTCCCCTATAGGAGCAATTACTGAGTTAAGCATTACCGGTTTTTTGTCTATTACGGACGCTCGCGAGACGGAAGTTTTACTGTTACTTCCGGAAACAACATCTTCGACAAATACGTCCCACTGGTCGCAAGACGGGCATTTTCCTAACCACTGCGATTGCGTATAGCCACATTCACGGCACACATAGACAGATTTTAATTTTGGGGGCATTTATCAACCTCATATGTACACATTTAGGACAGATATGTATTTGATAGTAAAGAATGTATCAGAAAATCCCGAACACTTTTTGTTGCTGCTGTTTGTTTGTGGAGGGTTTTTTTTCTTTTCCTCGGATAAATAATTTCCATGGATTCGCTTTAATATCCTTGATAAAATCTTTTATATCTTTACCGATCTCATCGTCTTTTATTAATTGTCCTACTGTGCCTTCTCCTTTTTCAATATTATTAACAACATTCTTAAATGAGTTTATCGCATCTGAAAAATCTTTTCCGAATGTCTTAAAGAATTCTTCATTTGCATCGACTATACCCTCTATTTTCATAGTCACTCTATTTGCGTTCTCACTGAATTCCCTAAAGTTCTTTATCGCACGTTCAATGTTCTCCTTATTTGGAGAACCGGTAATAGTTTCGACATTATCTAGTATTGCTTTCACTGATTCTTGTGTTTCCTCATTTGTTATATTCTCAATATTTGTCACTGCCTGTTTTACTTTTTCCTGCATCTTTTCATTATTCCAGTCAGCGATAACATCATCGACCTTTTGCGCAATATCGCGACCTTCTTGCATAATCTCTGACATGGCAACCGGATCCACTCCTCTTATGACATCCCCATCAGAAAGAACGGGCGACGTAATGCTTTGCGGTAAGAATTCAACATATTTTTCACCCATAATTCCAAGTGAATTGATCACAACAAGCGCATCTTTTCGTATAACAGTCCCAGACTTAAGACTGCACACAACATCAACGCCAAACTCTTTCTTTTCAGAAAAGCGGAGTTCCTGCACTTTTCCAACTTCAACACCGGCACAGCGTACCGGAGCACCGACAACAACACCGTTGGTAAACTTAAATACTGAGATAAGCTCATAATGTTTTTCTGTATAACTGTAATTTCCGAATTTTACAACCATTATGCTCAGGAGTATAAGACCAATCATAACAAATATACCAACGGTAAAATCAGTGGTTCTTTCCTTCATACAGGTACCTTTCCTTTAATGTCTTTACTATAATGGATTTACACCATAATGGCAACTAATGAGTTAATCATTAAGCACTTTAATTGGGCCAACCGCACTACCGGAAATAAACTGTTTCACATAAGGATTTTTTGAATTTTTAATCTCTTCAGGAGTCCCTACTTCTATAATTGTCCCGTCATACAACATCGCAATCCTATCCGCTATCTTGTATGCACTTGTCATATCGTGTGTTACTGCACAACTCGTTACAGACAGCGTATCATGAAGTTTCAATACAAGGTCATTTATAATATCCCCCATAATAGGGTCAATACCCGTTGTCGGCTCATCATATAATATTGTTTGCGGCCCCATTGCAATAGCACGGGCAAGACCAACGCGTTTACGCATTCCCCCTGATAATTCAGCCGGTTTCTTGTCTTCAATATCCTCTAATCCAACCAATGCTAACTGCATTTTTATTCGCTGCGCAATTTCAGAATCGCTCATTGACGTATGTTCATACAACCCGAAACCAACATTCTCACTTACCGTCATAGAATCAAAAAGTGCTGCACCCTGAAAAAGCATACCGAACTTTTTTCGCATTTTATACATCTCATTAATGCTTGCCTGAGCAATATCAGCCCCGTCTATAATAACCTTACCCGAATCAGGTTTTAAAAGTCCGATAATATGTTTTAATAATACTGACTTACCACAGCCGCTTCTCCCAATAATGACCATAGTCTCACCAGTCTCGATGGTAAGGTTAACGCCTTTCAGGACTGAATTTCCATTAAAATGTTTGTGCAGATCAATAATTTCAATCATTTCTAAAAACCTTCATTTAAAGCTATAAGCTGTAAGCTATATGCTATAAGACTTATTCTAAAAGATATTAAATCGACATTATGGATTTTTCTATTTATATTTTTTTGATTATTGGTTTTTTGCTTAAAACTTAAAGCTTACAGCTTATAGCTTAAAACTTATAGCTTATAGCTTTTAAAAAAGTATCATCGATAAAAAGAAATCAACTATTAATATTGTAATAGCAGATGATACAACTGCTTTTGTTGCGGCATTACCAACGCCTTCTGCTCCACCTCGCGCATTAAACCCTTCATAACAGCTTACAATCGCTATAATAATAGCAAATACAACCGTTTTAATAAGGCCGCTAAACAAATCTTCGGGTGTCGTATAATCCAGCATATTCCTAATAAAGAATGTCGCATTTATTCCTTTAAGTTCAACACCTACAATGTACCCTCCAACAATACCAACAAAAACAGAAAATACAGTTAAAATGGGAACAAGTGCAACTGCTGCAATAAAGCGCGGGGCAATTAAATATTTTATAGGATCAACCGCTAGTGTTTTTAACGCATCAATTTGCTCGGTAACTTTCATCGTGCCGAGTTCCGCAGCCATAGCCGCACCAACTCGACCGGCGATCATGATTGCTGTGAGTACAGGGCCCAACTCGTTTGTCATGGATAATCCGACAATAATACCAACCGCGGATTCCATGGTGATCTTATGAAATTGATAGTAGGTCTGAACAGCGAGAACCATACCGGTGAACGCACCGGTTATTAGGACTACAGGAAGGCTCAACACGCCTATTTCATACATCTGCTTAAAAATCATTGATCGGCGAGGAGGATCAACAACAACATAATGGAGCGTTCTAAAAAACATGTTGGTAAGACTACCAACCCGAATTACCCAGTTTAAAAGACCCTGTCTTACAGCTTCGAGTTTATGTTTCATATATGAGCATTATTCATTTTGCTGACACATTAAAATAACAATAAAAACGCTGCAGTTACAATTTATCAGTACACTTGGCGCATTGCTTTTTTTTATTTAAACACGATAGAATCGTTTTCAAGCATTGATTTAATACTAACTTTATCTTTTTCCTTATGATTCTTTTTGAGCAAATATTCAGCAAGAGGATCCTCAACATATCGCTGTATAGCTCGTTTTATTGGACGAGCGCCAAATTTAGGATCATAACCTTTTTCAACAATATATTCTTTTGATTTCTTGTCGATAACCAATTTTATACTTTGTTTTTCAAGACGGTCATAAATTCGTTGCAGTTCAATATCAACAATTTTGATCAGATCAACTTTATTAAGTGTTCGAAAAACAATGCTTTCATCAACTCTGTTCAAAAATTCCGGTTTAAACGCTTTCTTTGCTTCACCAAGAATTTTATCTTTCAACGCATCAAACGTACCCTCTTCATTTTGCGCGGCAAAACCTACGGTAGCTTGTTTTTTTAAGAGCTCTGCGCCAATATTTGTGGTAAGAATAACGATCGTATTACGGAAATCAACTTTTCTTCCTAAATTGTCTGTAAGTTTTCCTTCTTCTAAAACTTGGAGAAGAAGGTTCATAACATCAGGATGCGCTTTATCCACCTCATCAAAGAGCACAACAGAGTACGGCTTACGACGAATTTGTTCTGTAAGCTGTCCGCCCTCTTCAAATCCGACATATCCCGGAGGTGACCCGGTAAGACGTGATACAGCAAACTTCTCCATGTATTCTGACATATCTATTTGGATGAGGGCATCTTCATTACCAAACATGAATTCGGCTAGCGCACGCGCAACAAGCGTCTTTCCAACACCGGTTGGTCCCAAGAAAATGAATGATCCTATAGGCCTTTTAGGATCTTTTAGGTCCGCACGGGACCGTCTCAAAGCCTTTGATATAGCCGTAACCGGAGCATCTTGCCCCACTACTCTTTTATGTATTTCCTCTTCCATACGAAGCAGTTTCTCAGTTTCTCCTTCACCAAGCCGTGTCAAAGGAATACCGGTCCATTTTGATATTATATGGGCGATATCTTCCGCAGTTACCACCACTTCCTTATCCATACCTTTATCTTTCCATCTAGATATCAAAGTATCAAGCTTCTTTCTGAGCTCTCTTTCCTTATCTCTCATGGCAGCAGCTTTTTCATAATCCTGCTCGGCAATTGACTTTTCTTTTTCTTTACGTGCATCTTCAATATCACCCTCCATGATCTTTATTTCTGGAGGACGAGTCATGACGGATATGCGAGCTTTTGCACCAGCTTCATCCATAAGATCTATCGCCTTATCGGGAAGAAATCGTCCCGTAATATACCTGTCGGACAGTTTCGCAGCAGCAGCAACAGCCTCATCAGTTATACATGCTTTATGATGGTCCTGGTACTTGTCTCTTAACCCCATTAAAATCTGAACAGTCTGATCAACTGATGGCGGTTCAACCATGATCATTTGGAATCTTCTTTCAAGTGCTGCATCTTTTTCGATAAACTTCCGGTACTCATTTACAGTCGTTGCGCCAACACACTGCAATTCGCCACGTGATAAAGCTGGTTTCAATATGTTTGACGCGTCAATTGCCCCTTCTGCCGCACCAGCGCCAACAAGGGTATGAAGCTCATCAATGAAAAGAATAACATTTTTTGCTTTTCTAATTTCATCCATCACCGCTTTAATCCGTTCCTCAAACTGCCCTCGGTATTTTGTCCCTGCAACCATTAACGCGAGGTCTAAAGTGATCATACGTTTATCACGCAATATTTCAGGTATATTACCGCTGACAATTTCCTGTGCCAGCCCTTCCACAATAGCTGTTTTACCAACACCTGCCTCACCGATCAATACCGGATTATTTTTTGTGCGTCGACAAAGCACTTGGATAACACGTTCAATCTCCTCATGCCGGCCAATAACAGGATCAAGCTTTTTGTCTTGAGCAAGTTCTGTTAGGTCACGGCCGAAAGCTTTCAGAGCGGGTGTTTCTGTCCCCTCTCTTCTTTCCGCACCTTCAGCGAGATTATAGCCTTCCTCTCCCTGAGAACCCGGTGCCATACCTATCTCAAGTTCATTTAACACTTCCGCACGCACTTGCTCAATGTCAATATCAAGATTTTTTAATATACGGGCGGCAACACCTTCTCCTTCTCTTAAAAGACCCAACAAAAGATGTTCCGTGCCGACATAACTATGATTAAGGTTCTTTGCTTCTTCAATTGAAAGTTCAATTACTTTTTTAGCCCGTGAAGTAAGTGGAATATCACCTATTGTTTTTGTTTCCGGCCCGCTTCCAACGGCTTTTTCAACCTCAAGTCGGATCGTCTCAAAATCAAGTCCCATTTTTCTTAAAACATTTACTGCAACACCTTGTCCCAGCTTTATAATTCCCAAAAGCAAGTGTTCCGTACCTATATAATTATGATTAAATCTATCAGCTTCTTTACGGGCAATTATGATTACTTGCCGTGCTCTATTAGTAAATCTATCAAACATATGTCATCTCCTTACGATTAAATTCCAAGAATCAAATTATGATCGTTCATTGTTCACTGAAAAATATTTTTTTATTATACCTAGAATACAGCGTTTACTTTTTATGTTTTTCACTATACGCTACCCGCTATGCGCTATCTTTTATCGATTCACGATTATGTTAGTCTTTCCCTTATAAGTTCCGATCGCACTATATCTCTTTCGGTATGATCTAGCTCTTTACCGGCAACTTTCTGTAAATGTGCCGGCTGAGTTAATATCATAAGCTCATTGATCTGCATTCGCTCAATATCAGTTACAATCCCAAGATCTACACCTAATCGCAGGGTGGATAATAGCTCAATTGCTTCTCTTGAGTTTAATATATGCGCATTTTTCAAAACTCCATATGCCCGTCCAACACTGTCCATAACCTGTTTCTTCTGACTTTTAAGCAGATACTGCCTAGCATTCTTTTCGTGCCCCACTATCTGTTTAATAATCTTCTTTATGTTATCAAGTATATCCGCCTCATTTTTACCTAAAGTAGATTGATTCGATATTTGAAAAAGATTTCCAATAGCTTCAGTTCCCTCACCATAGAGTCCGCGTACAGCAAGCCCTAACTTAACCACTGCTTGAAGAACCTGGTTTATTTGTTTTGCAAGGACAAGCGCCGGTAAGTGAAGCATGACACTGGCTCTCATTCCTGTTCCGATATTTGTCGGACATGCGGTAAGATAGCCCCATTGAGGATGAAACGCGTACTGCAGCTTACTTTCAAGCCTATCGTCCAGATCGTTAATTAAATCAAGGACCTCATCAAGCTGAAAGCCCGGTTTCACGACCTGCATTCTAAAATGGTCTTCTTCATTAAGCATCACACTGTAAATTTCCTGATCACTAATTGAAACGGCCGATCCTTTTTGCACAACAGCATGTTCTTTACTGATAAGGTGCCTTTCAATCAAAAATTGTTTATCAATAGCATCAATGTCATTTAAACGGAAAAAGAGTGACCCTTGCATAGCATCAAGTGACGAAAGCGCTTTTTCAGCAACATCAAGCATTTTTTCTTTTTGTTCGAGCGATGCACGATTCGGAAAAGGAAAATCTACTATATTCCGCGCCATGCGGATACGGCTGGTTAGAACAATCTCAGCATCGGGACCTGTCCCCTGAACCCACTCACTTGTTTTATTCAAAAGAATATGTAATTGCATACGTACCGTGTATTGTTATTTTGTGGTTTTTTTCTTTGTTTTAAGTTTTTCATGGTGCTTTATGTCATCACGAATTTTTGCCGCTTTTTCGTAGTTCTCACTTGTAATAGCCGTTTTTAAATCATCTTTCAATTTCCTTAGCTTTGCAATATTACTAATCGATGATTCAATCCCCTTCGGGACTTTTCCCACATGATACGAGCTCTTATGAATCGCTTCTAAAAGTGGCTCGAGCCCTTTCTTGAATGTCTCATAACACTGAGCGCATCCCAGTCTCCCCTTCTTCTTAAACTCTCCATAAGACAATTCACACTGAGAACACGTTATTTGATCTTCTTTTTCTTCTACCGCAGAAACATCACTCAACCCGCCGAGCAAATCAACAAATGAGAAGCTCGAAGTAAATCCAATACCTTTTTTCTTCGCGCATTCCTCGCAAATGTTCATTTTTTTGAGAGCGCCATCAATAACTTCAGCATAATGAATTGTCGCTTCATTTTTTTCGCAGGATTCACAGAGCATAATACATTTCCTTATATAATTTTATTATACGGGTTCACCGGCAGTTTTAACAAGCGCGTTAAACTGTTCGATGAATCTTTTCGTAATAGGGCCAGGTTTACCTGTTCCTATGATCCTCCAATCGAGTTTCACCGCAGGAACAACTTTTGCCGCTGTACCGGTCAAGAAACATTCATCGGCATTATATATATCATGGCGAGACATAAGTACTTCATGCATGTCTAACCCGTTCTTTTGGGCAAGCTCAATAACAAGATCTCTCGTAATTCCTTTCAAAATCCCTGATGAAGTATTCGGAGTGTAGAGCACGTTATCTTTAACAATAAAAATATTATCACCACTACACTCAGAAACATATCCAGCTGTATTTAAAAGCAACGCTTCATCCGCACCTGCGTTCACCGCATCAGCCTGAGCCATAATATTATTTAGGTAGTTCATATGTTTTACCCGAGGACTGAGTGCTTCAGCAAAATTGCGCGGTGATGCTGAAGTAATAAGCGTAAGCCCCTTCTCATACAAGCTGTCCGGATATAACGCTAACTGATCAACAATGATGATAATCTGCGGATTTTTACATACAAAAGGATTCAACCCGAGGTTACCCTTCCCTCTGGTAACAATGAGCCTTATATATCCATCCGCCAGCGTGCTTTCCCGAACAGTTTTCTTTACCTCTTCGATCAACTCTTGCTGCTTTTTTGGAATGGTAAGTAAAATTGTTTGAGCTGATTCATACAGACGCACTATATGCTCGGTTAATTTAAAGATTTTCTTATTAGAAAAACAGATCCCCTCAAACACGCCATCACCGTAAAGAAAACCACTGTCATACACAGAGATACACGCATCATCCTTAGAATATATTTTTCCATTTATATTTACTCTCATATTGAAAACCTCTTTCTCTTATCCTCATCCACAGTCTAGCCGCATAGATACAACACTAATTAACCATTTTGTCTATTCGGCCATCACTCATATGTATCTGCATATGTGTTCGTGCCGCTATGCTGTTGTCATGTGTTACCATAACGATAGTTTGCTTTTTATCATCATGTAATTTCATTAAAAGATCAATAATACTTTCACTATGAGCACTATCAAGGTTTCCCGTAGGCTCATCAGCAAATAATATGTCAGGGTTATTCATCAATGCCCGTGCAATCGCAACACGCTGCTGCTCTCCACCGGAAAGCTGTCTTGGCTTATGATTCATTCTGCTGGCTAACCCCACCTCTTCCAAAATCTGGCTCGCACGGTTCTTTACCTCTTTAACATCCCGCGCACGGTCATTATCAGCTACTAGTGCCGGCATCATAACATTCTCCACTGCCGTAAACTCAGGAAGCAGATAATAAAACTGAAATACAAAACCAACTTTTTTATTTCTCAGCAGAGATCTTTTACTGTCACGCAACGCATAAATATTAACAGTATCATGATACAGTACCTCACCCTTTGTTGGCTTATCTAAAGATCCCAAGATATGCAGTAGCGTACTCTTTCCCGCGCCGCTTGGTCCTACAATTCCAACAAAGGCATTTTTTTCAATATCGAGACTTACTCCTTTTAAGACATTAACTCTTTCGGAGCCAATCACATACTCTTTGTGAATATTTTTTGCTTTAATAATTATCATATAAATTATAATGAGATTTGCGATTTAGTAAATAAAAAATACCTTAAGTTATTGTCATTTTTGACTATTCATATCTCAATGCTTCAACAGGCTCCATACGTGCAGCACGCCACGCGGGATATAACGCGGCACAAATCGACAAAACAACAGCGGAAAGACAAATAGTTATAAGGTCTCTCATATTAATTTGTGCAGGTAATGTATCCAAATAATATATTTCACGAGGAAAAACATCTACTCCGGTAACCTTTGATACAAGTGTTTCAATAGTATCAATATTCTCAACAAAAAGAACGCCGCCTACGGTACCGATCACCATACCGATCACACCGATTATAAGCCCTAAAAGAAGAAACGTTCTCATGATACCGCCTGCAGTAACGCCTATCGATTTCAAAACACCAATATCTTTTGTTTTTTCCATAACCATCATAATAAGTGTACTGATAATATTCGTTGCGGCAACGGCAATCGCTAAAACAAGCAATATAAACATTACATTCTTTTCTGTCTTTAAAGCAGCAAACAGGTTTCTATTCTGATCGATCCAAGTATAGGCATAGAGCGGTGGTGAAAGTTTTTCCTTGAGCGCTTTCTTAACACGTGCGGCATTGTCAACATCATCAAGTTTGAGACTAACACCATGCACATCATATCCTAATCCGAATAGTTTCTGGGCTGTCTTTAAATTAAGGTACACGAGATTCGAATCATACTCATACATACCATATGAAAAGATCCCGGCAACCGTACAGTCAAGAATCCGTGATGCGGGTCCGAGAGGCGTCATAACCGTTGATGGAGAAATAATGCGCAATGAATCTCCCAGAAATAAACTAAACCTTCGCGCAAACTCTTTGCCGATTATGGTTTCATTGCCTTTAAGCTCATAGGTGCCGTATGTCATTTTCTTTTTTATATTCGTGACTGTTGATTCACGGTCCGTATCTATCCCTCGCACGACAACACCAACAACACGATTCCTTACCCGAGCAATAACCTGCCCGAAAACATAGGGTGTTGCAGCGACTACATGAGGCGTCTTCAGCGCAAGATCAACTACAGAATATGGATCTTTAACCGGTATATCAGCACTAATAACCACATGAGCGCTAGCACCGAGGATCTTATCTTTCATGTCTTTTTCAAAACCTGTCATAACCGCAAGAACAATGATAAGTGTCATGACTGAAAGAGCCACACCGCTTATTGAAAGAAAAGTAATTATTGAAATAAACTTTTCTTTTCGTTTAGCAAACAGATATCGTAAACTTATACGCGCTTCCAATGGCAACATAATGCGCTGTCTATCCCTTTCCTTTTAATTGCGGGAACAAGATAACATCCCTAATCGATTCCTGGTTGGTCAGAACCATAACTAATCGATCAATCCCGATTCCCAGTCCTCCGGCAGGCGGCATACCGTGTTCAAGAGCACGCACATAATCCTCATCAATATCTTTACCGGTCCCTTCGGCCTGTTTCTGAAAATTTTTGAGCTGGATTGCAGGATCATTAAGCTCAGAATAGGCATTAGCAAGCTCCTGTCCATTCATGTAGAGTTCGAACCGTTCAGCGATTTCCGGATCATCTTTTTTCGTCTTTGATAGCGGGCACAAAATAGCAGGATAATCAGTAATGAATGTAGGGTTGATTAACTTCTTTTCAACACAACTTTCAAATATTTCATTAACGACTGCATGATCATGAGCGTTTTTATCAAACTCAACACCTAATTTCTTTGCCTGCTCCTTAATATTGTCACAGGTCTTAAAATCTATTCCCGTATACTCTTTAAGTGCATCATACATTGATATTCTTTTCCAAGGCGGTGTCATATCAATACCGCTTGCTCCTGTTTTAAGATCTATACCGAGCTCTGAACAAATGTAGACAGTCAACTCTTCAGTGAGTGTCATCATTGATTCATAATCTTCGTACGCTGCATATATCTCTAACATAGTAAATTCAGGGTTGTGGCGACGAGATAACCCCTCATTCCTAAAATTTCTATTCAGTTCATAAACTTTTTCTAATCCACCAACAAGTAACCGTTTAAGATACAGCTCAGGAGCTATTCTTAAATACAGATCGGTAGACAATGATTCGTGGTATGTTACAAACGGTTTTGCAACAGCTCCACCAGCCATAGCCTGCATCATAGGTGTTTCAACCTCAAGATATTCCCGCTCATCAAGATACTTGCGAATGAGCGTGATGATCGCACTGCGTTTTAAAAACACGTTCCTCACCTCTTCATTAGAAATAAGGTCAAGATAGCGTTGACGATACCGCGTCTCAATATCTTTAAGGCCATGCCATTTTTCTGGAAGTGGCCGCAAAGCTTTACTAAGCATGGCAAACGATTCTAAATGAACTGTTACCTCACCGGTTCTTGTCTTAACGAGCTTTCCGGTAATACCTATAATATCGCCTATATCAACACATTGCAACAAATCAAATGATTCTACGAGCTCATCTTTGCGCGCATACATCTGAATCTTTCCTGTTCGGTCACGTACATCAGCAAAAACTGTTTTGCCGTGCCCACGCCATGCCATAACTCTTCCACAAACAGTAACGAGCTTCCCTTCTTCATAGCTCTCTATGTACTCGGAAATATACCCGCTACGTTCGAATTTTCTTCCGTAAGGCTCGCCACCAGCATTAACGATGGTCTGCAATCTCTCTTTTCGTTCAGAAATAAAATCTTTTTCTCTTTGGTCTGTTACATCGGGATGCGTCTGGTCAGTCATAACTCCTCCGGATTACGTATGTTCATACAACTAATTCGCAAGAGTATACTTATAAAAAGTGTTGCAGTCAATGATATAAAGCGCGGTTATACATGGAAAATAAATGAATTTATGCATCATTATTGGTGAATCTTAATGAATCGACCTCACGATTAAAATTGTTGCGGGGAACAATATAAAATTGATGGGTAAGATATCTGTCAAGTGCCGCGGCATACTTAACAATATTTAATGATCTAATATACCCCGATAACCCAGCTGAGCTAATTCCTGCTTCATCTAAATCTCGGATAATATCAAGGTCATGCGCATATAATACCCTAAAGTTTTCCTTCATATGATTTAAAATGGCACGAAGCACTTTTATATTTTTCTCGGTATTAATATACACCGCAAGATCATTTATTTTCTCGTTCTGAGATTTTTCGACCAGCTCATTGATAAACACAATAAAATCACGCACCACCTTATCTGGTATTGTGTTTGTAATAAATATTTCTTCTAAACTGTTTTTTCGTTCTGATTCGAGCACTTTGCATAACGCTTCAATATTTTCATAATCATTTCTGTTCAACTTTATAAACGTGTCCTCAGGCTCGTGATCGACTTCCACATAGTGTGATTTTTCAGTGGGACTTACCCATTCTACAGGAGCATCGTAAACAGTGAGCATTTTGTCACTTTTGAGAAAAATGGTAACTGTCTCTTTACTAAACGAATGTGCAATATGACTGATAGATGTATCAACACCTATCACCATATTTGAAATTGCAATAAGTGACATCAACTGGCGATAGCTAAGACTATACGGAATAACCTTAACACGTTTACTATCAATGTCAGAAACATTTATAAGTTCTTGTATATCATTAGTTAACTTTTGATGTCTCGTATTCTTTGGATCTCCTTTTTTAATAATAATAACGGCATTTTCAGGGAGCAATGCCAGTAACATACGACATATTCTAAGACTATCTTCGATCCCTAACTCCTTTTCTTTAATGCTACTTAACGGATTAAATACCACAATAAAGTTGTTTTCACTTTGATTGGGTAACACATTTAATTTTTCTAATAACGAACGAATTCCTACTGTTTCATCATCAGAAACCGCAATAGCCGGTATATACTCTTTTTCGCTTTTCAAGCCCCAGCCGCGTATTAACGTGTTGTAGTAATCATAATAATTAAAACTAAAATCTCTATCGGAATCAAGGGACACATTCAATATCCTTTTACGCTCATTATTTTCATTATCAACAAATGCGTACCCCTTGAGAGCAGTATCTTTATAGATAATCTTATTCGCACTTCCAGAATAGAACCAATCATTAGAAAGCGAATCAAGGTCAATAACCAAATCAAAATCATCTATTGACTCTGTTATCTCATGTCGATCTCTTACAACACTAACTTTTTCGATGTTTTTCAATAAATCAGGAAATTTGTTGACTACGGTAATCTCTGCATCAGGATATGACTCTCGAAGTGCAGTTACAATAATAGATTGAATGATATAGTCTCCCCGACCCAGATAATTCTCAGTATTGATAAGGACTTTCTTTACATCTCCTGAATCAATTTTCGAAAGTGGTTTAGAGATATGCGCCACTCCGCTTTGCGCGTAACGTAAGATAATATCTTCCACATCCGCTGATTCCAATAGCTCCCACCCATCATGGCTTATTTTCACGTAGAGAAGTTCGCTAACAGGAACAAACAATACTTTCCCTTCGTAGCGTATACCGTCATATGCTACTACTTTTCCATATTTTTCCTGACATTCCTTTATCGCATCTTTAAAAGACATTCCGCTACGCAACGCACGAAACATTGTTAATCCGGCACTCAATGCATTTTCGATTTGTATTGAGCCGGTTTTAATTTCTTCCTGATCAAACAAAGATCGCGGGGCAAGGGATTTTTTCATTGCTCGTATCTCGTAGTTAGCATCTCGTATTTGAAGAACCGATAACCACTTTTTCGTATTTTGTTTAAGATGGGGACCCGCCATGGAAATATTCTGGCACAGAAAAAACACTGTTATCACAAGGAAAATAATCTTTATAAATGATCTTTTGTGTATTACTTTGCTTTTCATTTTTCCCTCAAAATAAAATTGATTTCATTTAGAGAAAAACACAATACACCTCTGCATCTAAACTCCTAATTTTTAGACACACCAATATACTAATTCACTGTTTTCTCTATCTCTATAAATGCTCTAATCCTCTGAATTGTAGCACGTAAAATCGGTTTTGTCAAGAGCATAGAGAGTTTTTTTGTAACCGGTGAGTAAAAGGGGGGTAACAAGATAAAACCAGCTAATTAGAAAAGACCTAAGATTAAAAAACCGAGCCGAAAAGTTTTTATACTTCCGGTTTATTTTTTTATGTTGACAGTATCA
>JAVCCP010000045.1 GCA_030765405.1 Candidatus Ancaeobacter aquaticus
AATGCTTGCCTTTTCTACTATGCTTTGTGCCATGGTATTGTTCCATGCCTTGATCCTTTCCTCTAGTGTTTCCTGTTTAGGACCACTGAGGATAACGTTTCCGGGCATGGAACGCTTCCCTTTATACACCTACGGCATTTTAATTTACACTTTTCAATACATAATGCTTTACGGGAATTATCTTGACAATAATTGCATAATGATTTAGAATTCCACTCAGAAAATTGATATTCGTGTAACTCTATATTTTTAAAAAGGAGGACGTATATATGAAAAAGTTATCAATGGCTATTGTAAGTTTTATGGTGATTATGTCATTATCTTCACCAGTATTTGCGCGTGATCTGCTTGATGCTATTGTAGGTAACGATGGCGTTTTACACACGGTTTGTAAGGTAGCCGCGGAACTCGGTTCTAAACCGGTTAAAATTGTTTCCGAATTTCTTGGTGGAAATCATTCAAGAGATTATGGGTACGATGGATATCGCCACGGCGGATATCAGCATGAAGAAGATTATGGACACTATCACAGTGAAGAAAATGGGTATGGATACTGTCATCATGGTTTAGACGGCAATAGATTTTCTGGTGTCTAAGTGAGATATAGTTTATGAAATAATAAAACCCTCCCGGTAAATCGGGAGGGTTTTTTATTTCACTTGGTGGATTGAGTTTGTGTTACTTAAAGATACTTTATGTAGATAAAAAAGTTAGTGCTATTTTCATTCTGAGGTATTCTTGCAATGGAAACGAGAAGAAAATTCATTGAAAAAATAATTAAGGGAACATGTGCGTTAACACTTGCATCAAGAATAGATTTCTCCGGCGCTAAACATTTTAATTATTTTGGTAAAGATGCATACGCATCGACTCCTGCATCTCATGAAGCGCTCTATTATACTAAGATGAAAAATACCAGTGTGGTAGAATGCAGCTTATGCCCTTGGATGTGTCGTGTCCCTGATGGAAGTAGAGGGTTGTGTAAAGTAAGAGAAAACAGGGCTGGTACCTATTATACCCTTAATTATGGAAAACCATGTACCATTCATACTGATCCCATAGAAAAAAAGCCTTTGTATCATTACCTTCCCGGAACAAATGCATTTTCTCTTGCTACTGCAGGATGTAATATGGGGTGTGAGTTTTGCCAAAATTGGCGTATATCTCAATTTGGTCCTGAAGAAGTCCAGAGTATTGATATGCCACCAAAAAACATTATTACTGCGGCAAAAAAAAGTGGAGCGCCAACAATTGCATATACGTATTCTGAACCTGTCATATTTTATGAATACATGAGAGATATTGCGCAGTTGGCACGCCAGGAGAATATTGGTAATGTAATGATCTCAAATGGATTTATACAAAAAGAACCAATGAAAATATTATGTAAAGATTTAACAGCCGTAAAAATTGATTTTAAGGGTTTTACCAACACCTTTTACAGAAAAGTATGTCATGGGGAGTTAGAACCCGTAAAAGATACGTTATTATTATTAAAAGAAATAGGAATATGGTTTGAGATCGTTGTGCTTATTGTGCCGACATTGAATGATTCATCAGCAGAAATAACTGAAATGTGTCGATGGATATATAAAGAATTAGGACCAGATGTTCCGGTTCATTTTTCACGCTATTATCCTACGTATAAAATTGTTAATATTCCTCCCACACCTATTCGTACCCTCGAAAGAGCAAGAAAAATTGCTATGGATTCTGGTATGCATTTTGCCTATACGGGTAATTTACCCGGTCTTGATGGGGAAAATACTTTTTGTCCCAATTGTAAAAAGGCAATTATAAAACGTGTTGGATATTTTATTGAATCTGTAGATATGAAAGATGGACATTGCGCATTTTGTGGACAAGCTATACCGGGTGTCTGGAGTCAAAAAAATGCTCTTTCTTGGTATACTAAGGGGATGTGAAATAGAATAGATACAGTTTTTTGTGCTGGATTAATCTATTGTGATACGCTATACTGCACACCCATAATAATACATAACTAAAGGAGATACAAATGAGCCATAAAATTAATGAAAAATGTCAAAAAGCAGGTGAGTGCTTAAAGGTATGCCCGGTTGATGCAATTTCTGAAGGAGATCCCATATATATTATAGATCCAGAAGCGTGTATTGATTGTGGTGCATGTATAAGTGTTTGTCCTCATGATGCTATCGATTCTGAATAGAAATATAATCTCAGTTAAACGTATAACTAAAAGGAAACGTGTCCTATGAGTGATTTCAAAATTGTTTTTGGGGGTGTCAGAGGAAGTCATTGTGTTCCTGGCGCAGATACCGTTGCCACTGGTGGAAATAGTACATGTGTTGAAGTTATTGCAGGTGGAAATAGAATAATTTTTGATGCGGGGACAGGCATTATTCCTATAGGGAAAGAAATTCGTAAAGAATATTTTTCAAAAGCGAATAAAGGCAAGAACAAATCTTTAGTAATGTATCTCTTCTTTACACATACTCATCATGATCATACTGAAGGCCTGCCATTTTTTGAACCCGCTTATTTTGGGACAACGAAGATATATATGTTTGGCCCGCGTACCTTAAGTCAGGATTTGGAAAAAGTTCTTGAAAATGCGATGATCCCACCATTTTTTCCTATTACTATGGAAGATATGGGGGCTCAAAAGATTATTAATAATTTAACCGAGAAAAATATTGTGCTCATTCATAGTAAGGGAGCAAAGCCAGTTACCTTAAATAAATTTATTGATTCGTATACAATGAAAAAGGAGTCGGTAAAAATAGGTGTTTTAAAGAATTATAGTCATCCACGTGATGGGGTGCATGTATATTCAGTTGAATATAAAGGGAAAAAAGTTGTTTTTTCAACTGATGTTGAAGGATATGCCGGTGGAGATCAGAGGCTAATACAATTTTCTAAAGGAGCAGATGTGTTGATTCATGATGCGCAATATGTAAAAGAATCTTATGCAAATCCTAAGTATCCTAAACAGGGCTGGGGGCATAGCACTATTGATATGGCTGTTGAAGTTGCTCAAAAAGCAGAAGCAAAGAAATTAGTATTATATCACCATGATCCAGATGATACGGATAAAATGGTAAATGAAAAGGAAAAGCAAGCGCAAAAACGTTTCCCAAACACGTTAGCAGCTCGTGAGGATTTGATCATTACGGTTTAGTGCTAACGCTTTGAATACACATGCATAAAAAAACATGGGATTATATATGAAAAAAATTTCATTTATTTGTGTGCTACTTCTTTTCTTCGTATCGGCATGCTCAACAGTGCAATATACAAAACGAAGTTCATTGATTCTTGTTCCGGAGAGTCAGGAAATAGCTTTAGGGATTACATCATTTCAAGAGATAAATCAAAAAGAGAAAATAAGTACAGATGCTAGTCAGAAGGCTCTTATAGAAAAAGTTGGCCGCAAGATTGCCGCGGTAGCTGATAGACCTGACTATAAGTGGGAGTTTGTTCTTTTTGACGCGCCTGATAAAGTAAATGCCTTTGCGTTACCAGGAGGGAAAGTTGCGTTTTACACAGGTATAATGCCTTTATGTGCTGATGAAAACGGTGTTGCGGTTGTCATGGCGCATGAAATAGCTCATGCAATAGCGCGGCACGGTGCGGAAAGAATGACACATCAATTAGCCGCAGGTTTTGCAGGAGATGTTTTATCATCAGCAATTACTAAGCAAACGCCCAATGCCCAAAAAGCAATTTTGACCGGGTATGGACTTGCTTCGCAATATGGGGCAATTTTACCTTTTAGCAGGAAACAGGAGTATGAAGCAGACCATATAGGATTGATATTGATGGCCAAAGCAGGATATAAACCTTCACATGCGGTTGATTTTTGGTCTCGTATGAATACATTAAATAAAAAAAGCAAAATTCCGGAGTTCCTTTCGACGCATCCTACCGATGAGAAGCGAATTAAGCAGATACAAGAGAGGATTCCTGAGGCAAGAGGGTACCTGCAACAATAACTGTCACAGCCTGCAAAAGTTGACAAAGAGATACCCACTCTGAAATTCAATAATTTTTTATTAAAAATTGTTGACAAAACTATGTCAGCTGGTATACTCACACACTCTTACCGAAGTGTAAAAGGTGAATATAGAATATAACGTGCTTAAGTAGCTGCAATATAATGGAGTTAGAGAGATGAATAAAACGTATAGTGCCAAACCGGCAGAACAAAAAAGAAAATGGTACGTAGTTGATGCGAGCCAATATCCACTTGGTCGACTCGCAACAAAGGTTGCAAATGTATTGAGGGGAAAACACAAACCAATATTTACATCGCATGTTGACACTGGTGATTATGTTGTTGTTATTAATGCAAGCAAGGTAAAGGTTACCGGCAAGAAAGCTGAGACAATGGTATATAAGCATTATTCAGGTTATCCAGGCGGACTTAAAATTGAAACGTTTAAGACAGTCCTCGGGAAAAACCCTGAAAAGATTATTATTATGGCAGTCAAAAGAATGCTTCCTGATAATAGACTCTCAGCTCAAATAATTAAAAAGTTAAAAGTGTATCCAGGTGTTGAGCATAAGAATGAAGCTCAAAAACCTGAGACATTGAAGTTCTGAAATAATGGATAGATTATAAAGGAGGAATATGTCTAGCGAAGTTGTTTTTTATGCTACTGGAAGAAGAAAGACTGCAATAGCAAAAGTGCGTATTTTTAATGGTAAAGGACAGATGCTGGTCAATAACAAAAGTTTTGACGAGTATTTTAAAAGAGAAATTCTTAAAATGATTGCCTTACAACCATTAGAGCTTACCGAATGTATGGGTAAATATGACATTTCTGCGAGTGTTGTAGGTGGTGGGCTTGCTGGACAAGCTGGTGCATTACGGCATGGTCTTACACGTGCTCTAGTAAAAGCCGATGATAGTCTCAAAGCTGTTCTAAAGAAGGCAGGGCTTTTAACGAGAGATCCTCGAAAAAGGGAGCGCAAAAAGTATGGTCAGAAAGGTGCCCGAAAAAGATTCCAGTATTCGAAACGATAATACGGTATATTGTGTGTATCTAATTATTGCTAAAAGAGAGCCCCGAGACGACAAATCGGGGCTTTTTATTTTTATACAGTAAGTTTAATATAATAGAAATATAAGGAGCGTCCTATGATCAAAGTCGCTATTGTTGGAGCTACGGGGTATGGT
Source organism: Candidatus Ancaeobacter aquaticus (assembly GCA_030765405.1). Taxonomy (NCBI): domain Bacteria; kingdom Pseudomonadati; phylum Candidatus Auribacterota; class Candidatus Ancaeobacteria; order Candidatus Ancaeobacterales; family Candidatus Ancaeobacteraceae; genus Candidatus Ancaeobacter; species Candidatus Ancaeobacter aquaticus. Next base: position 5,162 of record JAVCCP010000045.1, read on the forward strand.
GGGCAGGAACTTATTAAGCTTTTGTTACGGCATCCTAAAGTAGAGATTACACAGCTAGTGTCTCAATCAAACAAAAATAAATCAATAGGTGAAGCGTTTCCATATTTCAAGAATCTTATTGATCAAAAATTTGTATCTTTAGATCTTGCGCGAATTTCAAAAAAAGCAGATCTTGTATTTTTGTCTCTTCCGCATAAATCAGCGATGAACATTGCGGGGAAGCTCTTAAAAAAAGGTATGCGAGTAATTGATTTTAGCGCTGATTTCCGATTAAAAAATAAATCATTGTATAAATTATGGTATGGCATTGATCATCCTAATGATGATCTTCTTGCGAGTGCTATCTATGGTTTGCCTGAGTTTTATCGTTCGAAAATTAAAAAAGCTACGTTGATTGCAAATCCAGGCTGTTATCCAACTGCGGCACTTTTATCGATTCTTCCCGCATTGAATGAAGGATTGATTAATAGCGAGGATATAATAATTGATGCTAAAACCGGTGCTTCAGGTGCGGGACGGATGCCATCCGATGCGTTACATTTCCCTGAATGCAATGAATCAATAACTGCATATAGAGTAGGGACACATCAACATATACCTGAAATTGAACAAGAATTATCGTTTTTCGCGAAAAGAGATGTTGAAGCTGTTTTTATGCCGCATTTAATTCCGATGAATAGGGGGATTCTTTCGACATCATATTGCAAGTTGAAGGCAGGCATTTCTCTTAAAGAGATGAGGGCTTTTTACGCCGAATTTTACAAAAAAGAACCGTTCGTACGTGTTTTAAAGAAAAATATGTTTCCTCAAACAAGGAATGTTTCAGGGCTTAATTTTTGTGATATAGGTATTCATGTTGATGAAAACTCTCAACGACTTATTGTTGTTTCAGCTATTGATAATCTTATGAAAGGTGCCGCTGGACAAGCAGTGCAAAATATGAATATCATGTACGGCATTAAGGAAACGATGGGTCTGATCTAAACAAACCTGGTGTGCAGTGTATAAGAACGAATGGGTAAAAATATGAAAATTACAAATGGGTCAATTACAACTCCAAAAGGATATAAGGCAGGTGGAATTTCCTGTGGGACAAAAACGAAAGGCAAAAAAGATTTGTCTTTTGTTGTTAGTGATATCCCTGCTGTTGCAGCCGGAGTTTTTACGACGAATGAGGTAAAAGCCGCGCCGGTAAAACTTACACAAAAACATTTGAGAAACGGAATGCTGCAGGCAATCATTACTAATAGTGGTGTCGCTAATGCCTGTACGGGCAATGAGGGAATGGAGAACGCTCTAAAAATGGCTCAGGCAACTAAAGAGGCATTGGATCTTAAAAAAAGCACGCTTGTCGCGGTCTGTTCTACCGGTGTTATAGGAAAACAATTACCAATTAAAAAGATACAAAAAGGAGCGCATGAGCTTTCTAGTAAATTATCTCGTCATGGCGGAGTTGAAGCCGCAGAAAGCATTATGACAACAGATACGCATGCAAAGCATTGTGCAGTTAAATGCAAGATATCCGGCAAAGAAATCAGTATAGGCGGTATTGCTAAGGGTTCTGGGATGATCGAGCCGAATATGGCTACTATGCTTTCGTATATTACGACAGATTGTGCAATATCAGAAAAACTTTTGCGTAAAGCGCTACAACAGTCAGTAGATAAAAGCTTTAATTGTATTTCAGTTGATGGCGATATGAGCACAAATGATACTGTGCTTATTATGGCAAACGGGAGTGCAGAAAATAAACAGATAGCACAAGAGGACAGTAATTATAAGATATTTTGTAATGCTCTTGATATGGTAACTACATATCTCGCGAAACTCGTCGTCGGTGATGGTGAGGGGGCAACAAAGTTTGTTGAAGTAAATGTAAAAGGCGCTCAGAGTGATTCAGATGCTCATGATGTTGCTCGTGCTGTTACGCGAAGTAATTTATTTAGGGTCGCACTTTACGGGGAGGCGCCCTATTGGGGTCGTATCATGTCTGCTATCGGTTCGTCAGGTGTACTGATAAAAGAAGAAAAACTATCGATACAAGTTAATGGTAAGAACATTGTCTCAAATGGTATTTCAGATGAAAATAAAGTGGCTATTATGAAAAATCAGTTAAAGAAGAAAAATATAATCATTACGATCGATCTTAATCAAAAAAAAGGTTCTGCATGCATGTGGATGTGTGATTTATCACATGGATATGTGGCTGTTAATGTTTAATAGTACTTAGCGTAGGCGATAAAAATGGAACGATATATTGCAAAAGCAGCAGTACTTGTTGAAGCACTGCCATATATCCAGGCATATTCTAACAAGTATGTCATTATTAAATATGGCGGCAGCGCTATGAGTGATAATGAACACGCTGATAATTTATTGAAAGACATTGTTTTTTTAGAATGCGTAGGAATAAAGCCAATTCTTATTCATGGTGGCGGCAACCTCATAACATCACGTATGAAAAAGGCAGGAAAACATTCATCATTTGTTCATGGGTTGAGAGTAACGGACGAAGAAACAGTGAATATAGTCAATGATGTCTTATTAGAAATAAATGGTCGTATTGTTTCAAAGATACATGAATATGGAGGGCGTGCGCAGGGACTTACCAGTAGTGATAAGATAATTGTCGCAAAAAAACACTATGTTGAAGAAATAAATAAAAAAACAGGCAAAAAAGAGAAGATTGATATTGGGAATGTTGGAGATGTTGTTAAAATTAAAGTCTCCCCAATTAAACAAATAACTGATAGAATAGGTGTCCCTGTAATCGCTCCGGTCGGTGTTGGTTCTAATGGGGTGCTCTATAATATAAACGCAGATACTGCTGCATGTGGTATTGCTGCGGCAGTTAAGGCTGAAAAGCTTGTATTAATGACTAATACAAGGGGTATTATGGAAGATCCACATGATATAAAAACATTGATACCATCGCTGAAGACAAAGGATATTTCGACATTAATTGCCAATGGTGTTATTAACAGTGGAATGATACCAAAAGTAAAGGCATGTGTACTGGCGTTGAGGAGCGGTGTGCATAAAATACATATTATTGATGCACGGATCTTGCATTCAGTTTTATTGGAGATATTTACGGATAAGGGAATCGGAACACAAATAATGCGATAGCAGAAGAATGTGCTGTATGAAGGGATTTTAAAACCAATGAATAAAACAATTAATTTATATGACAAATATGTGTTAAACACCTATACAAAAACGCCGATTGTTTTTGTAAAAGGCAAAGGATCTTATTTATGGGATGATAAAGGAAATAAGTATCTTGATTTTTTCCCCGGGTGGGGCGTGAGCGGACTTGGACATTGTCCAAAAGCCGTTGTTTCAGCTATAAAAAAACAAGTCGATACGCTTATGCATATATCAAATAATTACTATAATGAATTACAGGGTAAACTTGCAGAGATTATTTCCAAACAGTCTTTTGGCGGTAAAGTGTTTTTCTGTAATAGCGGCGCAGAAGCAAATGAAGCGGCGATTAAGCTTGTACGTAAATATGGATCAAAGGTTGGTCGGTATGAAGTTATTACCATGTTAAAGTCCTTTCATGGAAGAACACTTGCTGCGGTAAGTGCCACAGGACAAAAACAATTTCATGATGGGTTTCGCCCGCTTGTTCCTGGGTTTCGCTACGTAAAGTTTGGTGATATTGAAGAATTAAAGAGATCCATTACTGATAAAACTATCGCAATTATGCTTGAGCCTATACAGGGTGAAGGCGGGATAAATTATGCAGGTAAAGAATATTATACGGCACTAAGAAAATTATGTGACAAGAATGGCATTCTTTTGATCTTTGATGAAGTGCAGACAGGAATGGGCAGAACGGGAAAAATGTTCTGTTATCAAAATTTTGATGTTGTTCCAGATGTAATGACTTTGGCAAAAATGATTGGCGGAGGTATGCCGATCGGTGCGATGGTTGTTAAAAACGAACTAGCTAATGTTCTTGGGCCAGGGACACATGCCACGACATTTGGGGGAAGTCCTTTAGCTTGTTCGGCAGCTCTTGCGGTATTTGATACAATTAAAAATGATAAACTAATGAATAACGCCAAACAGATGGGAAGTTACTTAAGGAAACAACTGGAATATTTGGCTGATTCATATCCTATAATTCGTGATGTGCGAGGACTGGGTTTAATGATAGGCGTGGAACTGAACGCTGATGGTGTTGAGATAGCTAAAGCATGTACCGAACGAGGTCTTCTCATTAACTGTACTAATCAAGTTGTTCTGCGGATAATGCCGGCGTTAAACGTGAAGAAGAGTGAGATTGATAGTGCAGTTTCAATTCTAGATGGGGTGTTAGGGTCCTTACAATGAAAATAAAAGATCTTATTTCTTTAGCAGATTTATCACACACACAGATTAAAGATATACTCACGGTAGCCGATAAACTTAAGAAGAAGAACCAGCCAATGCTTTTAAAAGATAAAGCGCTAGCTCTTATTTTTAAAAAATCATCGACGCGTACACGAGTATCTTTTGAAGTTGCCATTTATCAATTGGGTGGATATTCAACGTTTCTGCGGACAGAAGATGTTCAGATAGGTCGCGGTGAATCTATAGCTGATACCGCAAAAGTATTGTCGCGATATATTGATGGGATCGTTATACGGACATTTGATCATAGTGAGATAATAGAACTTGCTCAGAATGCCACAATACCTGTCATTAATGGATTAAGTGATTATTCTCATCCATGTCAAGTCTTATGCGATTTAATGACGATAAAGGAAAAACGGGGAAAACTTAATGGATTAAAAGTTGCCTTTATAGGTGATGGATCGAGCAATATGGCTCATTCATGGATGTTTGGCGCAGTTAAAATGGGTATACATTTAGCGGTTGCAACACCTCGCCAATATCAACCGCTTCCAGAGGTGCAAAGAATCGCTAAAAGCTGTAAAGATGGTAAAGGCAGTTTTTACATTACCTCAGATCCTAATGAAGCTGCTAAAAATGCAGACATTCTTTATACTGACGTTTTTGTAAGTATGGGGCAAGAAAAAGAGATGAAAAACCGGCTCAAAACATTTAAACCGTATCAGATAACACAAAAGCTTCTTGATCGTGCACATAAAAAATGTATGGTCATGCATTGTCTTCCTGCGCATAGAGGGCAGGAGATAGCAGCGGATGTTATTGACGGGCCGCAATCAGTTGTTTTTGATCAAGCTGAAAATCGATTGCATGTGCAAAAAGGGATATTGGCGCTGCTTATGAGCGGCAAAAAGATTTAAATTTAATAGAGAGTGTGAGTATAAGGGGGTATGATGAAAAAAGTTGTATTAGCGTATTCTGGGGGACTTGATACATCCATTATCATACAATGGCTTAAAGAAAAATACAGTTATGATGTTATTGCCTATTGTGCGGATCTGGGTCAAGGTTCAGAACTTACAGGATTACGTAAAAAAGCGTTAAAAACAGGCGCGTCAAAGGTGTATATCTGTGATTTACGTGAAGAGTTTGTGCGTGATTATGTGTTTCCTTTAATTAAATCCGGTGCGATTTATGAAGGTGTCTATCTTATGGGCACGTCAATTGCACGGCCGCTTATTGCAAAGAAACAGATTGAAATCGCACATAAAGAGAAGGCTGAAGCGGTATGTCATGGGTCCACAGGGAAAGGGAATGACCAGGTACGATTCGAGCTTACGTATTACGCGATGGATCCATATATTAAAGTAGTTGCGCCGTGGCGTGAATGGGATTTTGATTCTCGAGAATCATTAATCCGTTATGCGAAAAAACATAATATTCCGGTGCCGGTAACAAAGGCAAAACCGTATTCGAGTGATAGAAATCTATTTCATATTAGTTTTGAAGGAGGCATATTAGAAGATCCCTGGAGAGAACCGCGTGAAGATATGTTTCTATTGTCTCAATCGCCTGAGAAGGCGCCGAATAAAGCGACGTATGTTGAAATAGAGTTTAAAAAGGGTACGCCGTGGGCAATTAATGGAAAGAAGTATTCTCCATACGCGTTGCTCAAACGATTAAATGAACTTGGTGGTAAAAATGGTATCGGTCGAATAGATATCGTTGAGAATAGATTTGTAGGAATGAAGTCGCGTGGTGTGTATGAAACGCCAGGTGGGACCATATTGCATGTCGCTCACCGAGCAATCGAATCTATTACTATGGATAGGGAAGTAATGCGGTTAAGGGATTCGTTTATGCCAAAATATGCTGAATTGGTATATTACGGATTCTGGTTTTCTCCGGAAATGTCTTTAATGAACACTATGATCGATGAGACGCAGAAAAATGTGACTGGTGTTGTCCGGCTTAAATTATATAAAGGGAACTGTATAGTGGTTGGAAGAAAGTCAAAAAAATCATTATATCGAGAAGATGTTGTCACATTTGAAAAAGATGACGGGGCATATAACCAAAAAGATGCTGAAGGATTTATACGCCTACAGGCTCTTCGACTGAAGATACACGCTATGCTTGAAAATAAATAATAAAATAAGGTACCATTATGGTGAAAAAATTATGGGCAGGGCGATATAAGAAGGATACCCACAAAGATGTCGAGCAATTTACGCAATCGGTATCGTACGATAAGCGTTTAGCGCAATACGATATCATTGGAAGTATTGCACATGCAAAGATGCTTGCACATGTCGGCGTTATTTCAAAAAAGGAGAGCAGCACGATACAAACTGCTCTGAAGAAAATTGCTTCTGATATTAGTAAGGGTTCATTTCGGTTTAAGGCTGAACTTGAAGATGTCCATATGAACGTTGAGGCAGCACTTATTAAAAAAATTGGTGCTGTAGGGGGGAAATTACATACTGCACGAAGCCGAAACGACCAGGTGTCTTTAGACTTGCGAATGTATTTGCGTGACGAGGTAGATGCAATCATAGATGGTATAACTGTGCTGCAGAAATCGCTTCTAGAATTGGCGCAAAAGTATAAAAAAGTGATTATATCCGGATACACTCATATGCAGCACGCGCAACCGGTTCTTTTTGCCCACCATATGCTTGCATACGTAGAAATGTTTGAACGAGATAAAGATCGGCTGTCTGATTGTAAGAAACGGATTAATGTTCTTTCCTTAGGTGCATGTGCGCTTGCGGGAACATCAATCCCTATAGATCGGGCATTTGTTGCTAAGGAATTAGGGTTTAAGAGTGTGTCTCAAAATAGTATTGATACGGTATCAGACCGAGATTTTGTAATAGAGTTCTTACAAGCTGCGTCAATTATGGGAATGCATTTTTCTCGCATATCAGAAGAATGTATTTTATGGGCTTCAACAGAATTTGATCTTATCGATATCGATGAATCTTTTTGTACGGGATCGAGTATTATGCCGCAAAAAAAGAATCCTGATATTGCGGAATTGATACGCGGGAAATCAGGGCGTTTATATGGTAATCTCACAAGTGTTCTTGTGATGATGAAAGGATTGCCGCTTTCATATAATCGAGATATGCAAGAAGATAAAGAACCGCTTTTTGATTCTGTTGATACAGTAAAAGCAATACTTGGTATACTCTCAAAAATGCTTAGTTGTATTACACTTAAGAAACAATCGAAAAATGTATTTAGCGGTGATTTCTCGTATGCAACAGATGTTGCAGAATACTTAGTGAAAAAAAGTGTTCCGTTTAGAAACGCGCATGAGATTGTAGGGAATTTGGTATCTTACTCAATAGAGAAGAATATCGAGATGTATGATATCCCTTTAAAAGAATTGCAAAAACATGCACCTCAGTTTCAGCGTGATATCTATAAGGTAATGGAAATAGGAAATGTAGTATCGTCAAAACGTTCGTCCGGTGGAACAGCGAATGTAAATGTTGAGCGTTCAATGAAAATCTGGAAAAAGAAGCTTTTTTAGTGAGGATACTTATGCATGATTTTACATATAAAGGATTAAAGCTATATGCCGAAGATGTTCCTGTAGAGAAAATCGCAAAGAAATATAAGACACCCGTATTTGTATATAGTTATAAAACTCTTGTTGATCATTTTACTAAACTGCAAAAAGCTTTTACCTCTATAGATACGTGTATTTGCTACTCAGTAAAATCAAATTCTAATGGCGCAGTCTTAAAGGCTCTAATCGAAAAAGGTGCCGGACTGGATGTCGTCAGTGGCGGTGAATTATATAGAGGACTAAAGGCCGGTGCCGATGCGAGTAAAATTGTTTTTGCCGGTGTAGGAAAAGGATATGATGAAATAGAGTTAGCTATTAGAAAAAATATTTTATTTTTTACGGTAGAGTCAAAACAGGAGTTAGAAGTGATAGCGCGTGTAGCAAAAAAATGCGGAAAAGTCGCGCATGTTGCTTTACGCGTTAATCCTGATGTTGATCCAAAAACACACAAATATATTTCGACCGGTAAAAAAGAGAATAAATTTGGACTGAATTTCAGTGCTGCATTAGCTTTATATAAAGATATAAAGAAGATGAAAAATATTGTAGCTCGCGGTGTGCATATGCATATCGGGTCTCAAATTACCTCAATACAGCCTTTTTTAACGGCAATTGATAAAATGCAGCGTTTTATTGAAAAAGTGAAGTCAGAGGGTATTAATCTTGAATATTTCGATATAGGGGGTGGGTTAGGCATAATATATAAAGATGAAAAGCCTCTTACTGCCGAACAATTTGGTAATCATGTAATTCCTCGATTAAAAAAGTTGCAGCTTAAAATTGTTCTTGAGCCGGGACGATTTATTTCAGGCAATGCAGGGATAATGGTTACGCAGGTACGGTATGTTAAAGAAAGTGGGAAGTATTTTGCTATTGTTGACGCGGGGATGAATGATTTGATACGCCCATCGCTTTATAGTGCTTACCATGAGATACTACCGGTAAAGAAAAATAGCAGGAAAAAAGTCAAACTTGATGTAGTGGGTCCTATTTGTGAAAGTGGTGACTTTTTTGCGCAGGATAGAATGATGCAACTAGTGCATCCCGGAGAATATATTGCTGTTATGAGTGCGGGAGCATATGGTTTTACTATGTCATCAAATTATAATTCACGTCCACGAGCAGCTGAAGTACTTGTTAAAGGTAAATCAATGTATGAGATAAAGAGAAGAGAAACATATAAAGATTTGTTGCGAGGAGAAAGTATCCCGGACTTTTTAGCGTAAAATGGGGTTGAGAAACAATACTATGACTATGAAAAAATCAATTCAGTTCACTAAAATATCGGCGGCAGCGAATGATTTTATTTTGATTGATAATCGAAAAGCTGTACTGAAAAAAAACTTAAAGAAATGCGCTCAAATACTCTGTAATAGAAAAAATGGTATTGGCGCGGACGGTTTGATTATTATTGAGCTTTCACGTAAAGCTGATTTTAAAATGAGGATTTTTAATCCTGATGGTTCTGAAGCAGAAATGTGCGGTAATGGGGCACGTGCATGTGCGCTTTTTGCTTATGAAAATGAAATCGCGGGTGGCATGATGTGTTTTACAACACTTGCGGGAGTGATAGAGGCTCGGGTGTTAAAGGACGGGGTTTCTATTAGGATGGTTGCTCCGAGTACAATAAATAAAGATATCAAGATAACACATGAGGACAAAATATATTCTTTTGACTTTGTAGATACAGGTGTGCCGCATGCGGTACATTTCAACAAAAACATTAAAAATATAGACGTAAAAACACTCGGGAAACATGTCCGGCAGGCAAAAGAGTTTCAGCCTCATGGGACCAATGTTAACTTTGCTAAAATAATTGATAAGCATGCTATTGAGGTGCGTACCTATGAACGTGGTGTAGAAGATGAAACATTGGCTTGTGGAACAGGGTCTACGGCGTCTGCACTCGTTGCCGGTGAAAGATATGGATGTCTATCTCCAATAAAGGTGTTAGTGCAAAGTGGAGATTATTTAACGATAAGTTTTAAACGAACAAGAGATAACAGTTTTGAAAATATTTGCATGAAAGGTCCTGCTAAAGAAATATTTGTAGGTACTCTTTCGCATATACTATGATCTAAGATATTAAAGAGGAGGTTTGATATGTTTAAAGGTTCCATCGTTGCTTTGGTAACACCGTTTAAAGATTCTCAAGTAGACTATACAAAGATTGAAGAGCTCGTAGAAATGCATGTTTCCTCTGGTACGCACGGGATTGTTCCTTGCGGCACTACCGGTGAAGCCCCGACACTTGATTTTGAAGAACATATAAAGGTAATTGAGACGACAGTTAAAGCTGTAAATAAAAGGGTTCCAGTTATTGCAGGTACAGGGTCTAATAGTACTGCTGAGACAGTATATTTGACAGAACAGGCCAAGAAGGTTGGTGCTGATGCTGTTTTAATAAGCACCCCATACTATAATAAACCGCCACAAAAAGGGTTGTATGAGCATTATAAGAAAGTAAATGATTCTGTTGATATTCCGATCGTTCTCTATAATGTGCCTGGAAGAACTGCGGTGTCGTTTACCACTGAGACTGTAACGCGTCTTGCCGAACTTAAAAATGTAGTTGCACTTAAAGAAGCAAGTGGCTCTGTTGATACAACATCACAAATCATCGCACAATCTGATATTACCGTTTTATCAGGTGATGACTCATTAACATTGCCCTTGATATCTGTTGGCGCAAAAGGTGTTATTTCAGTTACGGCAAATGTCGCTCCAAAGGAAATGAGCGCGCTTGTCGAAGCGGCATTAAAGGGTGATTATGATACTGCACGTAAAATGCACTATTCATTAATGAGTTTGTTTAAGGTTCTTTTTGTTGAATCAAATCCTATACCGGTTAAAGCGGCCTTAGAGCTTATGGGTAAGATTTCAGGGGATTTGCGGTTACCCTTATGTAGAATAGATGATGCCAATAAAGAAAAAGTAAAAAAGGTATTACAGGAATGTTCATTAGTTTAGTTATGGAGGATATATGATACAGGTTGTTGTTTGTGGTGCGACAGGTAAAATGGGACGAAGGATTATTGCGTGTGCCGCCGAGGATGCAGATATAAAGATAGTTGGGGCAGTAGACAGAAAAGATAATCCAGATATTGGAAAAGATAGTGGTGAGCTATCAGGATGCGCTAAAAACAGTGTTCCAATTTCTGGTGATCTTGCAGCTGTTATAGATGGGGCTGATGTTGTAATAGATTTTTCGTTTCATGAAGCGACAGTAGATGTGGCTGAATGTTGCAAAAAGAATAAAAAACCATTGGTAATCGGTACAACAGGATTTTCAACACAAGAATTAGAGAAGGTGAAAGCAAATGCTGATTCTATAGCTCTTTTAATTGCCCCAAATATGAGTATTGGTGCAAATGTGTTATTTCATAAGGCGGGAGAGATTGCACGTATATTGGGGGATGATTACGACATAGAAATTATTGAAGCGCACCATAAGTTTAAAAAAGATGCTCCGAGCGGTACGGCAAACAAAATTGCGGAAGTATTAGCCGAAGCACGTGGGAGTGATATAGAAAAGTGTGGTGTTTATGGACGTAAAGGTGACAATGCGCTGAGAAATAAAGAAGATATTGGAGTGCATGTTGTTCGTGGCGGTGATATCATTGGCGAACATACAGTGCTTTATTGTGGTATGGGTGAACGTATTGAACTCTCACATAAAGCGTCTACAAGAGATAATTTTGCTAAAGGTGCCCTTCGTGCAGTAAAGTATTTAAAAGATGCCGCGCCGGGTATCTACGATATGGGAGACGTTTTGTCGCTGAAATAATATATATATATTAGACAGCTATTAAAGAGAATATGAAGGAGGATATATGAGTATGAAAATAGAACTTTCAAACAGAATAAAGAGATTGCCACCATATCTTTTTGCTGAAATTACGAGGATGAAAAGAGCATTGGAAGAGCAGGGTAAAGATATTATTGATCTTGGTGTCGGTGATCCTGATCACGCTACGCCCCAACATATCATAGATACTCTGACTGAAGCAACGAAAGACCCGAAGCATCATAAATATGCAACTGATTACGGAATGATTGAGCTCAGGGAAGAGATTGCAAAATGGTATAAGGAACGTTTTAACGTTACGCTAGATCCTAAGACGGAAGTGCTTCCACTTATTGGTTCAAAAGAGGGTATAGCGCATATACCGCTTGCGTTTGTGAATAATCACGATGTTGTTTTAGTTCCTGATCCTGCATATCCAGTGTATCAGTCAGGATCAATATTCGCTGGTGCCGAGATATATTATATGCCGTTAATGGAAAAAAATAACTTTTTGCCGGATTTTGATGCAATCGATCTTCAAATTGCGCATCGCGCAAAAATGATGTTTTTAAATTATCCGAATAATCCAACGGCTGCGGTATGTGAAAAAAGCTTTTTCGATAAAGTCGTGGCATTTGCCCAAGAGAATAATATTATTGTTTGTCACGATGGCGCGTATTCAGAAATTGCTTTTGACGGCTATAATCCACCTTCTTTTCTTGAAGCTGAGGGGGCAAAAGATGTGGGAATAGAGTTTCATTCGTTATCAAAAACATATAATATGACAGGGTGGAGAGTCGGTTTTGCAGTAGGAAATAAAGATATTATTGCGGGTCTCAGTAAAGTTAAGGCTAATCTTGATTCGGGCATATTCATGCCTATTCAGGTTTCAGCAATTGAAGCGTTACGCGGGCCTCAGGAATTTAGAAAAGAACTGATAGATATTTATCAGGAAAGGCGTGATGTTCTTGCAGACGGTTTGGAATCACTTGGATGGCATGTAAAGAAACCGCAAGCCGCATTTTATATATGGGTAAATGTTCCTCCGGGTTACACATCAAGTGAATTATCAAAATTGTTGCTTGAGAAAGCAAATATTGTTGTTACACCTGGAAATGGTTTTGGTAAATACGGTGAAGGTTATATCCGAATGACTCTTACTATGCCTAAAGAACGACTTGTAGAAGCAGTACAGAGAATAAAAAAAATGCATGATGAATGGAAGTAACACTATACTATATACCATATGCTAACAGATTTTCTTGATAAAGAAATTGTATATATAGGTCTTGGCTCAAATATGGGGGACAGAGTTTCTCTTATACGTAAGGCCGTAGAGCTTATTCGTAAAATACCGAGAATAAATGTGCTTGAGGTATCATCACTCTATGAAACCGAACCGGTTGATATGAAAAGTGATGATTGGTTTATTAATTGTATAGTGGCAATTGAAACTGATTTGGCTTGTTTTGAGCTTCTATTCATACTTCAAGAGATTGAAACAACTATGGGGAGAAAAAAGAGTGCGGAAAAGGTTTCACGACCAATAGATATAGACATACTTGTATGGGAAAACAGGGTGTTAGGAAGTGAGTCTTTATGCATTCCACATAGCGAGCTCCACAAGAGAAAATTTATATTGATACCTCTTGATGAGATTAATGCTAATATGAAAATACCCAAACATAATATGACGCCGCAGGAACTTTTGGATAATTTAGAAGGTGAAGATGCACGGTATGAGATAAGAATAATGGAGGACAAGATTGATATCTAAAGTAACAACCACAGTGCTTAAAGTTAAAAAAGAGAAAAAAGAAAAGATCATTGCGCTTACTGCATATGATTCTATTACTGCAAGGATACTTGATCAAGCAGGGATTGACATTATTCTTGTCGGAGATTCATTAGGGAACGTGCTCTTGGGGTATAAAAATACGCTTCCTGTGACGCTTGATGAGATGGTTCATTATACAAAGGTAGTTTCACGTGGCGTTCAAAATGCACTCCTTGTAGGTGATATGCCATTTATGTCCTATCATATCAATGTTGAAGAATCTGTACGAAACGCCGGTAGATTTATCAAGGAGGGAATGGCTGAAGCTGTAAAGCTTGAAGGTGGGAAAGAAGTATGTGAGAAAGTAATGGCTATTGTTGGTGCAGGTATCCCTGTTTTAGGGCATATCGGGCTTAAACCGCAGGAATCGCTCCGCACGGGCGGGTATAAAATTCAGGGAAAAGATTCTGTTTCCGCGCAAAAAATTATTAAGGATGCTGTAGCACTCGAAAAAGCAGGTGCATTTGCTCTTGTCGTAGAATGTATCCCTGCTGTTCTTACAAAAAAAGTCACCCAATCTGTATCGATACCAGTAATAGGTATAGGGGCAGGGAAAGAATGTGACGGACAAATACTTGTTACGCATGATATTCTGGGACTCACAAATGGGCAGACACCGAAATTTGTAAAAAAATACGCAGATATATCAGGTGAGATGACACGAGGGGTAACAAAATTTATTGGTGAATGCAAGAAGGGGACGTATCCAGACAGTAAACACAGTTACTAGAAAATAATAATACATATTGTAAGTGCGCAAAATTATCATTTTGCGCTTTTTCATTATATAGGAAAAATATGAAAGTTATTGGCAACACTTTACATATACATAAAGAAATAACGAAACTCAAACGCAGAGGTAAAAAAATAGCCTTTGTGGCAACCATGGGTGCGTTACATGCCGGACACTCAGCATTAATAAGAAAAGCACGAAAAACTGCTGATATCGTTATTGTAAGTATTTATGTTAACAAACTTCAGTTTGGTCCACGTGAAGATTATTCTCGATATCCGAGAAATATTAATAATGATTTGCTTACGTGTAGAGCACAAAAAGTAGATATTGTTTTCAATCCTAAAGAAGATGATTTTTACTCTGATACTCATTCAACATATGTAAATGAAGATGTTCTCTCAGTAGGTCTGTGTGGAAAAAATAGAAAAGAACATTTTGAGGGTGTAACAACCGTTCTTGCGAAGTTATTTAACTCTGTACGGCCGGATATTGTTTATTTCGGGCAGAAAGATTATCAGCAATATAAAGTTGTTGAACGTATGGTTCGTGATTTGCAGTATCCGATTAAAGTAGTTATGGTTCCTACGGTAAGAGAAAAAGATGGGCTGGCACTTAGTTCACGTAATGCCTACTTGACTGCCGAACAGCGAAAGAAAGCAGCTAAAATAAATATGATCATTAAGGAAGGAATAGAAAAGTATGCTCAAGAAGCAAACGTAGCAACCGCAGAAAACTATATGTGTAAGAAGATGAAGAGTATCGGCATTCATAAGATCGATTATGTGAAAATTGTAAAAAAAGATAATTTATCTGACAAAATCGAGAAAAATAGTGATATAGTATGCGCAGTCGCTGTGTGGGTAGGGAAGGTTAGATTAATTGATAACATAATAATGAAGTGTAGAAAAGGTGCTTGAAAATGAAATTTAATGAAACTGCATATAAAGAAAAACTCGTCGCGGAGATACGTGAGCTGAAAAAAGAGCAAGATGCTGTTATATTGGCGCATAACTATCAGAGGGATGAAATACAGGAAATTGCTGATTATATAGGGGATTCACTTGAATTGTCACGAAGGGCTGTTACGGTAAAGAATAAAACTATTGTATTTTGCGGTGTCCATTTTATGGCTGAATGCGCGGCGATCTTAAATCCTGATAAAACCGTGCTTTTGCCGGTTAAAGAAGCAGGATGCCCGCTTGCCGATATGATTACGGTAGATAAGTTAAAGGAACTCAAGAAGAAACATCCCGGAGTACCGGTTGTCTGTTATGTGAACACTTCAGCTCATATAAAAGCTGAAAGCGATATCACCGCTACATCTTCAAACGCAATTAAAGTAGTGAATTCACTCAAATCCGATAAAGTTATTTTTGTTCCAGATAGAAACTTGGCAGTGTATGTTGCAAGTCACTCTGATAAGGAAATAATTCTCTGGGACGGCTACTGTATAAGCCATAAAATATTAACTGAAGAGGATGTTAAACGGGCAAAACATCGACATCCACAAGCAGAGTTTCTTGCTCATCCTGAATGCCGGATTGAAGTATTGCAGCTTGCTAACCATATAGCGAGTACAAGCGGGATTTTAAAATATGCCAGAGAATCTAAGTGTAACGAATTTATTATTGGTACGGAAGTAGGGGTTCTGTATAAGTTGCGGCAAGACAGTCCGAATAAGAAATTCTATTCGCCGTCACAACATCTATTATGTGCGAACATGAAGTTAACAACCCTTGGATGGCTTGCCAGATCTTTGAAGAATATGCAGTATAAAGTAACGGTAAAAGAGCCGGTTCTATCAAAAGCTAAAAAGACATTGGAACGAATGCTCGAGGTAGTGTAAAACCACTTCTTATAAGGTTTTTGCAATGATTAAGAATATCGGGATAATTGGGTGTGGTAATATTGGCTCAGGTGTTGCTCGTTATATTGAAGATAAGCTTACAGGGAAAGCATGTCTTAAAGCTTTATGTGATACAGAAAAAGATAGAATTGATAAACTTACTCACTCCCTCAAATTAAACCCGCTCATACTCCTTCAGGATAAACTTATTGATGAATGCGATATTATTATTGAAGCGGCGCATATGGCTGTGGTGCGTGATATTCTGCATCAAGTAATTTCACGAAAGAAAACACTTATTCTCGTTAGCAGTGGGGGAATTCTTGGGAATGAAGATCTTATTGATATGGCAGAACATAGTGGCGCTCAGATACATGTAGTGAGTGGCGCTATTGCGGGGTTAGACGCATTAAAAGCGGCAAAGATCGGTGGAATAGATTCTGTCGAGATAATAACAAGAAAACCCCCTAAAGGGCTTCTTGGCGCGCCATATTTAATCGAACAGGGAATTAATCTTGATTCATTAGAACAAGAAACAGTTATTTTTAGCGGCACAGCGACAGAAGCGATTAAAGGTTTTCCTAAAAATGTTAATGTAGCCTGTACACTGGGCTATGCGGGTATAGGCCTTGATAAAACCGATGTAACAATAATATCTGGTCCTCACATTACCACTAATTCACATGAAGTCATAATTAAAGGCTCATGCGGTGAAATTAGAACAATAACAGATAATCTTCCCAGCCCAGAAAACCCCAAAACAAGCTATTTAGCAGTTTTATCGGTAATGGCTAAGCTTGAGGATATAGTAAGTACTTGTCATATAGGATCTTAAATGACATTTGTTTTTATACTTATGTAGTTGACTCCACCACATACAATATATAGTTTAGGGAACCAGCTTTTTCACAGAAACAAGGGCAGTCGTGAGAGCTTGTTGCACCAATCGAAAAAAGCACCCCAACCCCTTGACAAAACCAATTTTATAGTTTATAATACCAATGTGAGAAAAGAAAATGTCTTTGTATCTAAAAACTAAGAGGTATTAATGAATAGTTTTAGTAAAACATTATTCTATTCAACTACAATTAAAACAATCGCCCTTGCGGTAACAATATCCTTCCTTTGCCAAAACATCGCTTGTGCGAATTCATATACTCTTGCTCCTACTTCTGGCAATAAAAAATTTGAGAAGTTTAGAAAAATATGTGAAGAGCTAAAGGGACATAGAAAAACTGTTGAGGAAGAAAAACCCAGCAAAGCATCTGAAGAATCAGAAAAAAAGGTTACTCAACCTGATTTTGCCGAAGAAGATTTATTGAGAGTGTCTGAGATAGAGATGGATTTTGAATTTGGCAGGACAAAAGTAGCAGTCGTTGAGATAGATCCTAATATTTATGGAGTTCATCTTATTGCAAAAAGTGATTTACAAGGGTCGTATTCTCTGAATAGGACTACGGAGACTTTGCTGCTTAATATTGGAGAAGGTGTTGTTTTAACTGATCCGGATAAAATTCGAGAGCATGTTTGGACAGATGAAGATGCTATAGAAGTTTTTAAAAACCAATATCCAGATCTTAAAGTTGTAGCATATATAGATAACTGCAGCCTTTTTTCGAACCGTGGATTTGTTGCATATATTAATGGGGATCTATTCTATTTTACGGAAAATGTAAGTAGCAATAGAGAGAAAGAAAAAGACAAGCAAAAAGTTCTTTCTAGTTCTCACACTTCCTTAGTAATAATGAAAAGTGGGGAGATTAGAATGGGGGAGGTTTCGTATAGTGAAGTAAAAGGTACGATACATGTTGCATTAGATGGTGCTGATATAACAGACGAAGTTGCATATGCTACATTTGGCCAATTCCTTTTAGATGGCCAAGGCGTTCCCCGAAGAGATATGAAAGAAATTGTTCCGCAGTTTCAAGATCTCCGACACGTGTATAAAACCCCAAAAATCACAGCGAATGAATTATCTGGAATAAAAGCTGAAGTGCAAAAAGGAAGAGAAATGGTAAGCAAGCCAGAACTTTTCTTTGGAATATTGCAACTTTCTGAAAACAACTATCAGTTGGCAAAGGATGCCTGGAACTTCCCTGTTTCTCTTCCATTAAAAGTAAAAGTTAGTTTTAGTGATGGCGATGAGTATATTGATGTAGAACCAGAACTTTTGAGCAAGGGTCTTGAGGAGATAGGTTATGTAGAGAAACCTAAGCTGAAAGAGATTAAACAAGAAGGTGATTTTTATATTGGCAGGAAGAGATTACACATCTTTTTCAAGAAGGGACCTTATCCGCGTACGATTGTGGGTATTGTGCCTGTTGGTAAAGAAAACAGACTTGTGGTTGCTGGCGTTGAAGGTCTATCTGGTATAAAAGGTACTACCATTATTGAAAGTGCCCAACTTGCAGCTCAACTGGGTATGAAACAGGCCATGCTGTTGGATCACGGGATGAATGCCAAAATATTTGCAAATGGACGTTGGCTAGTTCCTGTAAAAGCGACCAATAGACGAAAAGGAAAAACCTCAGCACTTTTTATTGCCAGGAAGAAAGAACCTGTCCAAGAGCTTGTAGAGCTTGAAAAAGCAGAGAAAAAAGCAAAACTTACTAAAACTAAGGGAAAAGAGCTTAAAAAACAGCCACTATTGCTTGAACATAAACCTCTTGAAGTAAAATCAATCGAAGTAAAATCAATCGCTGAATGTCTTTTACCGCCTGTTTCCTTAAGGTCTCGCGGAGATTTGGAAAGAATGCGCGATAAATTGATGGATGTGTTCACCCTGGAAACATTGAAAAATATATCAAAGACAATGCCTGAGGTGTGGGACAGCGGAGACAGGTTAATCCATTTGGATAACGGGGCTTTCCGTAATTTTGTCAATAGCATTGCGGAAATCGCGTCTAAAACCGGCAGGACAAAGTTCCAGTTGAGAGATAAGATCACAATAGAAGATCTAAATAAGCGTTTTTTAAAATTACCCGAAAGCGATGTAAGGGAAGTAATGGTCGTTGAAGAAAGCGAGTTACCTTTTAATCAAGCCTATCAGGCATTGGGATATTTAGTGAGTGCAGGAAAAGAACAATTTAATTTGGCTTATACGGCTAAAATCCTGGGCAGGACAGGTTTGATATCAGCTGGTGTTTGGAAGATGATTTTGGCAACGAACCGTGCAGAAAAAGATTCTGCACAAAAAAGAGGTATGTCCAGAACCAGAACACTCTTATTCCATATTTTAAAGCAATGCCGTGATTTTATGTCTGATGCTGATGATTATGACGGATTTTTATCGGATAAGTTTTCAATTGAAGCTGTAGAAGGAATAGCCGGGCAATTAAATTGGGGAGTCGGTATCGCGGGTAATAAACGGCAGTTGATGCTGACGGAAGAGATAACGGAGTCCATGACGGAGTCCATGAGAGAAGAAATCAGCGGGATCAAGATTGCGAAAATCGCTGTTAATGTTGATAAAGACAAGCTTGAAGAACCAGAAACAGCCGGTACAAGAGATATGACTGTTTATTCTCCCGGAGTTCTTCAGATTGATGTTAAAAAACTTTTAGACAAACCGCTTGTTGATCGGATCAAATTTCTCCTTGACGAAGATAAATGTAAAGAAGCAGCGGTGCTTCTGTTTATTGGCACAGATCCTGAAGAATTTAAGATAATTGTTGAGTTTTTGAAAGGTGATGATATGTGGCCATATAACGCGGCGTTACTCGTAAAAAATGTTGACCCTGCTTTTGGCGCATATTTTCTTGTGCAGGCTGTACAAATGCACAAGCAGGGATGGCTTAAGAGGATGTTCCGTGTAGGGGACGAACAATCTATTAAATGGGTTATAGATATTTTAGATGTAATAGATATGGCAACTACGAAAGCAGATGGAGAAAAGACGCCGGCAGGTGAAATATTATGGGAAATGCTTATTAACGATAAAATTCCAAAAGGAGAAGAGCTTGTGGGTAAAGTTCTGAAAAAAACGCTGGGAGATGAAGGAGTGAAGCTTAGTGATTGGAAACTTGGCATATCTTTTTACGAACAATTACTATCTAAAATGGGTGACTTTAGCGAATATCTTAACAGTGTTGAAGACATAAAGAAAACAGGAGAACTGCTTAAAAAGGCTTTACCAAAATCATTGTCAAGTGACCGGCAGTTTGGTATGGCAGGCGAAGAGAAAATTATAAAAATAATAGAGAATTATTTAGATGGAAAAGAATTTCGGCAGGTGAGTGACATTTTATTTCTTAAATTATCTCCTACGCATGGTTATAGGCTGTTAAAAAAGATTTTAAAAGAAGATAAATATGGAGGTGATATAACACAAATCTTTGCATTTGCACAGCCATGGATTGCCGCACGCTTTTTTAGTGAAATCTTTAAAGCCGGTGACGATGAGGATAAAATGTATAAATGGATTATAAAAAGGTTTACCGATATTTATAAAGATAAAGAAATTCCTAAGAAAGAAGGCGATATAAGTTTTGCCGCTAGGATTCTGTGTGAGATGATATTAAACCCTGCTGAAAAAGGTGGAAATCGTATGCTTGCGGTATCTTTTCTTGAGCTGGGAAGGAATATTGATTATGCGGATGAGATACAAGATATATATGATGAAATCCATAAAGATGTCCCGGACGTTGTTGACTGGCAGACATTTTCTCAAACAGGCAAGTTTCTTACGAGTGAGTTAAACGATAATGACAAGAAAATAATGTTAGCGTATTGGGAAGAGCGCATGACACCTGTCGGTAGTCTGGAATCAATTAATGCGGTAAGGGCAATAGGAAGATTAGGAACCTCTTCTGCGTATGATATTCTTTTTAAACAATTTTATGAACTGGATAAAACAGGTGACGGATATTTTAGCACATATGGGAAAGAGAACTATGATGAATATAAGAGTACGGTTGTAAAAGGATTGGTGAGATTCGAGGCGACTTCACTTGCCAAGTCTTTTGTGATGAAGGTTAAGGCCGGAGGAGAGATGTGTAGTGACACAGGCCTACAAAATCTGTTTAAAAAAGTGGGACGGGAAGGACGGCTTGATTTTATTCTTAGCTGGCTCAAGGAGGGAGGCGATGATAATACATTAGATAAATTGCTTTCGTTTGCAGAAAACCGATTTCTTGAAGAAGAAGAGTTGGCTATACCTGTAAGACTAATCAAATTAGAAGGAATAGATGAACTAATAAAATATAATGAAAGGATAAAAAAGATAAAAAAGTCCGTTGGTGATTCTCGGACGAATGAGACATTAAGGAAGTGTTTTATTAAGTTATATATTGAACCTGCAGTTGAAGTAAAAGGTAGTTTAGCAAAAGATGGATTAACGAGGATGTTAGATGTTCTTTATATTATGGAGATAAACGACGCGCCTTTAGGTGATGAAGATATGAAATCTATGGTTGAACTCCTTAGAAGAAGCCGTGGTCATATTTCGGACAAAGAATTTAACAAGGCTATTAATGTTGTTTATTCTCATCTAACTAAATATGTTTATGAAAAAGGTGTTGGACTTAGGAATGAGTGGACAATGAAAACTATGTCCGTAGACGAGATGGGAAAGCTATTAGTAGTATTAAGCAAAGGTATGTGGACCAAAAAAGATATTAAAAATACTGTGAAGGCGTATAAAAATTCTCCGGATTTAGTTAAAGAAATTATAAATCTTGCAATAAGACTTGCAGGAAGAGGGGTTACACCTAGAGGTGCCCATGCTACCCTCATATATGGTGTTCCAGCCATTGCAGGTGTTTTTACTGACACAAACGATTTTAAAGAAGGACTTGTACAATTAGAAAAACTGGTAGTTGCATTTAAAAAATCAAGGGGTAATATCATTTATATCTACAAGGATGGTATTCCAGCAACTGCGGAGGCGTTAAAAGGTAAGCCGGAAATGTTAAAAGAATCTATAAACCTTGCAATAAGACTTATGGAAAAAAACATTGAGGCTAGATATACCCTTGACTATGCTGTTCCAGCCATTGCAGGTGTTTTTACTGACACAAACGATTTTAAAGAAGGACTTGTACAATTAGAAAAACTAGTAGTTACACTTGCAGAAAAAGGGGTTGATCCCTTTGCTACTTCACGAATCATCTACCAGGGTATTTTAAAAAGTGCGGAGGCGTTAAAAGGTAAGCCGGAAATGTTAAAAGAATCTATAAACCTTGCAATAAGACTTGCAGAAAAAGGGATTGATCCTTGGCAGACCCTCTACTATGGAATACCAGCAACTGCAAAGGCGTTAGAAGGTAAGCCGGAAATGTTAAAAGAATCTATAAACCTTGCAATAAGACTTGCGGAAGAAGGGATTGATCCTAATGATACCCTAAAAGATATTGCAAGCAGCGCAATAGAGCATCCCGAATCGATTAAAGAAAAAATGGATGAAATGTATAAAGCGAATGCTTTGCTTGAGGGCAGTTTATAGGTGGGGGTGTGAAGATGAGATTGTTTTGTTTCGTTCGCAATAATGGGTTTGTCAAAGTTATCGCGCTTGCGGTAACGATGGTGTTTCTGTGTCAGAATATCGCCTGGGCAAGCCCAGACTACAGACTACAGACCACAGACCATAGACCACAGATTGAAAGAGAAAAACTCGCTACAAAATCTCTTCTAAAATACCTTGAAAAATACACTAATGGCGGACAAGAACTTGTTATCAAATCTACGGCCCTCGATGAATTTTTAAAGGACGAAAAAACACGAGAAAGCATTTTTAAAGAAAAGAAATTTCCAGCACTTCCACCTGAGTTAGAGGAGTTTCTAGGTGATTTCTTTAAGGTTGACGGTCATCTGCGGTTTGATGATGAAAAAGGGATAGCCTCCCTTCCTGTTATTTTAGGCGACAAAGCAATGTATCTTACATTTTTCAAAGACCCTCAAAATGCCAGACCAATCCCGGAAATACAACTGAAAGCAAAAGACATCCCAATTGTACAGGAAAGAGCCTACCGGCTTGAATTAATGGACAGGGTTACAACCCTTTCCAAAATTGCTTATGCACAGATTGACCTGGATCAAGTTGAGGTAGGGGCATTTGATGTTTTGGTTGATGACTATAGGTTATTTGCTGCAAGAGAACATGGCGAAGCTGGGGTAGAAGAGCCTTTGTATTTAATGATCGAAGACGGCATTGAAAGGCTGGAGAAAAAGGATCCTGCCGTGGCAAAGGTCATGAGGGAAAGGATAGAACTGACCGATCCCCGCGATGAAGATGCTTTGCGGTATCTGAGCGAGGACATCCAGTGGTTCCTGGCGCATGAAAGGTCTTATTACAGGTCCAGTGAGGAGCCAAGGGTTTCATTTGTTATTTTGCATTATGGACGGAAACCTGATGATACACTGCGGCTTTTAAAAAATCTCAGCCTTCAGACCTATAAGAATTTCGATGTTATTATTGTTGACAACAATTCTCCGGATAATTTTTCCGGCCATTATACGGAAGCAGACCTTGCAAAGAAACTTGGTAGGCCTGCGGATCATGTCAAATTGATTTCAAATAAAGTAAATCTTGGTTATACGGGCGGGAACAACCAGGCCTCGCGGGAGGCCCTGAAACGAGAAAGTGATTATATTTTTTACATAAACAATGATGCTATGATCGAGAAAGATTGTCTTGAGAAGATGCTGGATATTGTTAAAGACAGGGATGAAATAGGCGCAGTTCAGCCGAGCCTGTACGTGTACAAAGACGACAAGGATGTTGAAACTCTTGCTGAAACGGGAGTATTGACGGGAACCAGCAGAGAAACAGCCCGGATAAAAGCGGAAAATTATGCAAACAGTCTTTTGGTTAGAGACGGGAGAGGTCTTGTTTCAGGGACAAGTAACCTCTATTATAAAGAACCCACAATGCTGGGAACAGCGCAATTGGTTCGTTCGGATATGATCCGGTTAAGCGGCGGATTCGACACGCGCTTTCATACTTTTGCCGATGAAGGGGATATAGGATATTCCTATTGGAAGACGGGTTTGAAAAAGGCGTTGATATCGGATATTTATCTCGCCCATCCGCAATTTGAAAGCGCAGTCAATTTTCGCTCGCAGTATCTGATCTGGAAAAATTACCTGCTCTTGTCGCAAAAATATTATCACCGGGGTCCAATCGGGAGAGAAATCGCTACACCTGAAACAACTCTCAAAAACTTTTTTAATCCTGACACGGAACGCGTTCGAAGCTATTTGAAAAACTTGATTGGCCACGATGACTTTATGTTTATAGGGGTTTTTAAAGGGATAAGTGACGGACTGTTGGACAGCTTTGCCCCTACAAGAGAAAATGAAATCCTTAACGAAAATGAAAGGATACGCGAATATGCCGTAGAATTTTCCAAAATCAGTGATCCTTTAATCGTGCTGAAGCGGCTGTTTGCGGAAAGTGATCCCTATCAGAACCGTCTTATGATCTTTGCCCTCCATCAATACAGGGATATGATGAAATTCGATTCAACTCTGGATGAATGGCTAAAAATACAACTACAGGCAATATTATATTTCTATATCGATCAATGGAAAGAGTGGGTGATGTCAGTTGAACAAAAGCCCGCAGATATTGCAAAGATCAGGGCGAATTTTGCGCACGACATCATGCATGTCATGGATGAATATCCAAAGATGATAGAACAGTTGGAGGCTGGTGATGTAAAGAAAATCACCGGACTTATCGGAGCTAAAGCTTATGAAATGGAAGAAGCAATTAATATGCTCAAAAATCCGATTTCGGATGATAACGGCAAGCCGGTTTTATTTGTCATGTATGAAGGAAAAGACAGGATGGTTTTGTCTCCGGTAACTAAAGCGGAGAGGAGGAAAGGTAGAGGACCGGGAAGACCTAAAGAACCGTTGAAAGGAACAGTCAAAAAGCCGAAAAAAACGCCAGCCAAAGTTGAGAAAGAAGCAAAACTTACTGAAGAAAAAACAAAACTTGATAAGGCGAAAACAGCGGAGGAAGTAGATAGTAAAACGCAAGTGATGCGAAGTGATTTTCCCATTGTAATTGATGTGTATGATCCTAAAGAGGTTGAAGTGTTAGTGAAGTTTCATGATAAGGGAGTGGGAAGGTTTGTATGGGATCGGAGAAATGTACCCACGCTTGACGGGGTCGAAGTCAATTTCCAAGATATAGCTGAAAGTATAGAGGTAATGGTCAGGCCTATTGAAAAAGATCAAAGACATGAAAATGTATGCACTTATTCTTACGGTAATTTTTTAAATAATGACTGGTTTGTTATTTACGATGGCAGCACCCGCAGGCTTTTACATCGGCTCGGAGAACCGGTTTATGAGCGTAAATACACAATGGTCGTTGTATGGAATGACGGACGTAAAACAGGTGAAGAGGTGAGGTTTCAGCCGGGTAAAAATAAAGGTGAAGTCAAAGTTTATTTGATAGGGGAAATAGGTGATCAGTCATCAAAGATTAAATCCGCGTTTTTTGGTCAAAGACTTGTTCATAAGGGTAATCCCGTAGGTTTAGAGGAAAATAATCTGTATAACCAATTTGATGATCTGTATCATCTGTTTTTTCTTCCTCAATTTGTAGAAGTGGTCGAAGGCCGGAATAAATACGGGGATGCAATTGGACACGATGAGCTTTTTGTTGATTTTCCCGGTGAAAGGAACCCTGTTGACAGGACTTTGTTGCGTGATGTTTTGGCAAACGACGGTTATATGGACCTTGATTTAACGGCATATTTGGCAAAGTATACGCTGCAAAAGATAAAGGATAATGCCCTGGCTACCCGCGGATATAAAGAGAAGGAAGGACCGGGTGAGCTGAATGTAGGAGAATATCGTATTGTCAATAACCGTCTTCAAGTACGGCTTATTAGGGGTAAAAATCCGCAGAATCTTATAGGTATTACGGAAAGCGGTAAGGTCGTTATGATGGACTTTACGGGGGACAAAAGCATAGGTGTGGGTTATACCATTGAGGAGCTGCAGTCCAAAGCGATAGAAGAAAGCAGACGTTTGGAAGACCCTCTCCAAGAGGTCTTTCTGCTCGCCAATAGCCGGGATGTGGTAAAGAGGATAAACGGTAAAGTTATTGAAAGAGAGAGTGCGGCCAATCCTCGTTCCAAACAGACTGCTTTGATTGTGGTCGCTGAGTTGGCTGAAGCAGGCGTTAAAACAGAAATTCCTATTCCTACTCCGGATAATTTCCTCGAACGCTTACAAATGTTTATTGAAAAGTATAATAAAGGAAATCTTCCAAGCATTACTGCCATAGGTGATATCCATGGTAATGACAAGAAGCTAGACAAGATTCTTAAATATCAAAAGATTTATAGTCAGGAACGAAGAGATGAACAGGTTGTTTTTATGGGAGATTATATAAATAGGGATCCTGATGGCTTAAAGGTAATGAGAAGAGTTAGGGGACTTGTGGAGGCGGATAAAGCGGTAGCATTAATGGGCAACCATGAACCCATGTTTATTACCGCAATTTTAGGTAAAGATGTTAAGAGTGCTATTCCTGGAGTGAGTTTTTCTGTATTTGAACAGTGGATTTTTACAGGTGGAGGAAAGGTAATTGAAGAATTAGGTGGAGATATAGGGGAGATAGGGAAAAATTTACATAATCTCGTATTAGATTACTGGAAAGCTTGCGATTTAGAAGGTAAAGAAAAAGTATCAAAGTTAAAATCGCAGTTGATGAAAAAGATAAAAAAGAACAGAGACGATATCAGGGACAATAAGCGATTGCAGGAAGAAGCAATGTGGATGTTGAAAAATCTTAAGCTCTATCATATCGATGAAAACCTCACATTTTATATACATGCATCCGTTGGTCCTATAGATCAAGATGGTAATTTACTGTTTACCTACAATGGCAAGGAAGGGTTTGAAGCATTAAGTGAGTATCAGAAAAAACTCGAAAAAATTCAAGAAGCTCTAAAGGATAAAGAGGATTTAAGAGATCATTCTGATATTGTTGAGTTTATTTCCAGCCCACAGTTTATATCAAATGACTTAGTCAGCCAACATTGGTGGTTTGAGAAATTATTCATGCCCGGGAAGATTGAACCGGGGGAAACTAGAAAGGTGTTTTCGAAGGAGGAAGTTAAACCGGAATGGGTTAATGATAAGGCGGTTGATAATCTCCTGCGGCAATTAGGGGCCTTAAGAATAGTATATGGGCATTCCGTACAGGAGGATAAGAAAGTCCCGGAAAAAGTGGCAAAGGTTTTTAAAGGCAGGATTTGTGGGATTGATTGGGGCATATCTGAAGAGGAGCAAGCGTCTGTATCTGGGGGATTTCTTGTGATTGGACAAGATGGTGTTAAGGTGCAGTTGTTCAAGGACAGACAAACTGTGGAGCTTAAACCCGAAACAAATGTAATTGATGGTAATGAAATGCTTGCCCAAGCCAGCCGTGAAATTGCGGAGGGCAGGGCGAAATTTACTGAAGGCAAACTTGATCAAACACCTGTTACCAAAATAAATAATCTTAGTGCATCTGAGTTACGTTCAATGTTACGTGAGGGATACAAATCGGGACAAATCAAGTGGGATTCTCAATATAAAGAATGGAAAAAATTACAGACAGAAAAAGATAAAATTTCTGCAGCAGGTGTTTTAGTACTAAGAAAAATTAATGGGGAGTGGTGTTTATTATTAGCGCAGAGAAATCCTGAAGGAGCGAAAGATAAACACGGCTTTTTTGTAACACCAGTAGGTGCAGTTGATCATCCTATAGATTTTGATATAGAGATACCTGAACAAATTCAGGAATTAACTAATTTAGGCATAATATCGAAAGATGATTTGGATCCTGATGGAAAGAGAGAATCAATACCAGGAGCTGCTGTGCGTGAATTAAGAGAAGAAACGAAAATAAAAATAACTATTGCTGATTTGAGTGGAAGAGTAAGTCATTTCAGAGGTGATCATGAAGGTATTTTGCTTAATTACATGGTGTATATAGATGATTCAGAAGATCCAATGGTTGCCAAAACAAAAGAATTGACTAATCCCCAATGGGTTCCTTTAAGCGTAATAATGAGGCAACCAGCTGAACATGTTGGCAAGGAGGTCGAAAAGTATTTGCAAGGAATTGTGCCCGGTTGCAGTTTAATGCATGGAATGAAAACTGCTGGAATGAAATATTTTCAAAGCCTTATCCGTGAAGTTATGATCATAGCAGAAGCCAAACCACCCGAAGAAGTTTCCACCCCGTCTGGTAAACTTGCTGATGGTGAGGGATTCACAAAAATATATACAAAAAAGGACGCGAGAACTCTCCTCAAACGCTACGGGATAAATGATGATATGGACAAAGATAAGATATTGGGGGTAACAATACCTAGGTGGATGAAATCACATAATTTGTTTTTAGATTCGGTTCCGTATGTTGCTGACCATGAACTAAAAGAATTTAATGAGATTGTGGATGTTTATACGAAATACCGTTCTTTAAAAAAAATAGAAGAATTTATACTTTCATATGCCAGAGGTGTCGGGGAAGAAGCGGGAACACAAAGATGGGTTACGTCTCTTAAGCGTTCAGCACGTCAAAACGGAGTTAGTCAGAAAAAATATCTTACGGGAGTAGCGGGACCGCATAAGGTTAAGGGATCGGACTCTCCTTTGATTTGGGCTGCAAAGGGTAGATATTATAGGGATGCAAAAAAGACTAGAGAAGGGAAGTTGTTTGGTAAAATGTCCGTAGATACTATGGTGCTTAAAGACATGCCGATATGGCCTGTTGATAGCGAGGGGAATATTCTTCACCATTTGCTGGAGTGGATCAAATTGAAAAATAAGACCCCGACTCAAGGGTATTATAATGCTCCCAAGAAATCGCTTGCGGAATTATTTCCGAGTACTCTTGCCGCAACCGGGCAGTTACTATTTGATTTTGGTGATGACATAAACGGGCAAATCGGCAAACGCGCCTATGTAAAAGATGTCTCTAACGAGCGAGCAGTTGTAATTGATCACAAAGGAGATGAGAGAGATATTGATCTAACAGCGCATGCAGCCATAGATATGAAGGTGTTTAAGATAAAGATATCGGAGAATATCGATAATGATGTCCCGTATAAAGATATGCTTAATGAGATTATAGAGATGTATGAAACATCTCCCCCAAAAATTGTGACCTATTCTGAACTTGTTGATGATCTCTTCGGTTTTGCTGGTCCTGAAAAATCTGTTATCGCTCTCTACAAAACACTTGCGTCTAATCCTCTCGTACAATTTCATGAAATACTCGAATACCTAATACTATCTAAAAAAATGAAAATATCCTATAGCAATAATGCTCTCTTAATTGAAATAGGTGATAAAAGCCATGCTATTCAATTAACAGAAGAGGCCAATGCCATAGCTCTCAAGGATCCACTTGATTATCATTATCTCATACGCGCGCTTGCAAGAGAGATGTCCGGGGAAAATGATAAGGCGTTAACTCATACTATAAAAAATATACAGATAATTCACCAAATTATGCGAGATCTGGAGAAATCGGAAGAACAAATTCTCAAGGACTTACGAAATATACTAACGGAGAATCAAGAAAACAGGTTCATAGACGAAGAAATCGCTCATGCTGTTAGCAAGATTATCGACATTGAATATTTGGGGACTTTGGCTTACTTTGAATGCGCAAATCTGTACTATATTATCGCTTCACGTGACGCTCAGAATATTAACGATGATATGGTTAGCGGTCTTGTCCTGATCCTACGTAAAGATCTTGGCGGTGAAGTATATGAAAGTGTTGCACGCGTACTTGGGACTATTTGGAGCACGCGATCTGATCTAGTTGGCATTGATGTTATGAATGCTATTTTGGAAAGACTTCTGGCTAACAATGTAGAAAGTAGTAAAACGACAAGTATATTGTTTGCGCTCCTGAATGAGATAGTATCAACTCATCCAGAATATATTCAGCCGCAAATGATAGATAGTATAAAAGCAATATTGGAAAGTGAAGATTACTTGCCTGATATATATAGAGAGGCAATACGATTTATGATAGTTGTAGCTCAAGAAGAGCCGTCTCTCATAGACATAAGTACTGTTAAATATGTAGAAAAACTTTTTGAATCGCAAGCACTCTATGAGGATGGATATGTTGTTGGGGCAGTTTTCTTAAGGAAAGTATATAAACTAAAATTGCCAAGAATATCCATGGCCGCAAAGAAAACAATCAAAGCTTTTCTTAGGACCAAGAACCTTCCTAAAAATATATATAGCAGTGTTAAAAAAACATTTGAAGAAGGATCTGAGCTCTACAAAGAGGAAAAAGCACTTTCTCGAAAAATGCTTTCCGGTAGAGATAAGATCAATACTGTGAAAATAAAATTAAAACAGAAAATAGCGGCATTAAAAGATGCTCCTACCGTAGATCTACACTCATTGGACTCTTTAAATGGATTTATGAGCTGTATAAGTCTCTATGAGGCGGAAAAATACACTGAATCAATAAGAGCATATGAAACGGTTTTAAGAAGCATGAAAACTGAAGGAGTTAAAGAGAGACTAAAGCAGAAATTGCTCTCATTGCTTGAAGCATTCAGGAAGACATCGGCCGGGAACACTATTTGTGAGACGCTTATCGAAAACACATCCTTAAAGAATATTGTTGGCGGGGAGGTTGACACCGGCAAGATATATAATGTGGTTAATGTCATTTTGTATGAAGGGTATGATAAGGAGAATAATCATATAAGGATATTATTAGAAGATACAATAAAAAACATAAGACTGTATGTTAATGGAGAAGAAGCCGGATATGCAACAGTTCTGGTTAAATCAATAGAGGATAATGGAGAGTATATCTATTATCCTACACTGCAAATGATTAAAATATTCCCGAAACATCAAGGAAAAGGATATGCAAAACTTATGATGAGGTCAGCCCTTCTTGTTGCTGATCATTACGGCTTTAAAGAGTTGTTCACAACGGGGTCATTTAGAGAGGCCTTGCCTGTTTGGGAGAATGTGTTAAAACACTTTGAATATAAAGGGGCAATAAAGAAAGAATCCGAAATAAGCATACTGGCGTTAAAAAGGGCTGATACGCAAGGCCTGCATGATATTGGAAAGAAATACGAACAGGGATCGGTCTATAGTGTTGATAGCATACCGGCGGTGAAATTTATTCTGCGTATGAATGACGTCAATCTTATCAGTGATTATCTGACTAGTGCTATTCTAGCAGTGTCCAAACAAGATAATGTGCAGAAGAAACAGTTAGCGTTGAAAAAAATACGCGCTCTAAAAATCGCGCTGTTAAAGATATACCTCAATAAAAACACTGATATAGATGCAATAGAGTCATCACGGAAAATTAAGGAAATCATAAACAGGGTATTGATCAGCGACAACGATAAGCTTATTAATGCACTTCTCCTTAATAGGTTGGCGCTCAAGATACCGGCAAATGGCGTAAATGGTGTTATGGAAATGATAGATATAATAATCGCTGATCCTCATTCAGTTCTTTCAATGATGTATTCTGGACTTGTCAACTTAGATGAAGATAGCCTTCGCTATTTGGGAATAAAAAGTGCTGCTATTAGTGCCTTGAAAACACAAAAACAAGATTACGATGATGAAAGGAATAAGGAATACGGCGTTCCTCGATCAGCGCTTGAGGCAGATACGTTAAATAAAATGTTGGTAGCGTGCACCAGAGGGATAGAGTGGAATGAAAAGATCGGGATCGTTTTTGATGCGTCAGGTATAAATCTGGAATCATTTGATTCTCAAATGAATGTAATTCGTAAAGTTGCCAAAAGAGGTGTTGAGATCGTTGTTGGTGTAGCAGATGGGAATTTATATAAAACCGAGATTTTGTATACATTAGGAAATATGAACGGGATAACGATTATAGGCGGGGCAAGAGAAGAATTATCAGATCGTGTAAAAGAGTATGTTGATGAGAAGATAGAAACCGGCCAGTGGAAGCGTATAACCTTGCTCGTATCCGATGAATACTTATCAGACTATACGGAGTGGGTTGCGTTAAAAGATTTAGCATTACTACTTGTTACAGATAGAGATGGTACGCTCAGAATTACTGATATAGCAATAATTAAAAAGATTGGATTACATGAGATAGCTCAGCAATTGAAAAACGGCGATGTTGAACTTTTAAATGTGATTGATCTTGGACCGCCATCCATAAATGATGCTGATAGAGCGTATCGAATGCTTAAACATCAGGCATAATATAAATGGTAGCTAAATGGTAGCTGCTACCATTTATATTGTCGTATCCGTAGCTATATATCAACTGCAAAAAAGAACTCTGTCAATCCCATTGGAGTTCTTTCCAACGCCATTGCCGGCAAACCCTTTATGGCAACACTACATAGGGCACCTGAGTAGTTACGAAAAAAAAGAAGCAAAAAAAGAAAGAGAAACCACTACTAACATTATATCTTAACTTTCTTAAATATTGGGCTCGACATTGGGGAGTTCTTCAGTTCCTTGGTTGCCCAGATTTCTTACTGTCCCTTCCGTATCCTTTCGTTTCTTGAGCATCAGGGCTCTCTTCCTGGTACTTTGCTCTATGCCCCTCCTGACTCTTCTGGCTTTCTTGTTTTTTGCGGCCGTATCCTGAGCCGATCTCTGCCGACCGACCTTTAGTTTAATTGCAGATGAACCTTTCTCGATCGCTTTCTCTCTGGCTCTTAACTTTTTACCGGTAGAAGCCTCGCTCCTCGAAGTCTTTACTCTTTTTGCCTGCATCTCTTTACTTATGATTACGGCATGGCACACATCATCGGTCTTCTCTTTAGTCATCACCTTGGCTACGGCATCGGGCATCTTCGTGCCGGATGATACCGCTTTTTTTATTTCTTCCATGGCCTTACCGCCTGTATTAGTACCGGCTGTATCACCGATACTTTTACCGTCTTTTACGATGTTAAGGCTCTGTTTGGGCGCACCATCCTTAACCTCTGTTACCACCTCTGCCCAGTTTATTTCTTTGCCGTCTTTGTCGCACTCTATATTTGCCTTCGTAACACTCTTTATTAATTGTTCGTCTTTTAAATGTTTCTCGTTGTACACGGTTTTATTTCCGTCTTCGTTATACTTTATATCGCCGGTTAGAACTGCTATCCCGTCAACAACCTTGGTTGTGGACTTAGCTTTGCCTATCCACGATTTATCCACATTGTCCTTTTCTGAATAGGTTTCTGTTACCTTTTCTTTATCTGCTTTCCGCTTTTCTGCCTCTTCTGCGGTCGCCTTCAATTGATCGCTTGATGCCTCTTTTGTTCCGGCGGCGTTTGTATCAGCGGAAGATGCCTCCAACTGCACGCCTCTATCGGCCTCGCCATTTGAAGCCTCCTTATTCACTCTTTCATAGGATTTTTTGGCTACCGGCGCGACTGACGACGTAACTGTTGGAGCATCTGACTGTTCGACTACTGGTGAATTTGTCGTAATGACTGCCGTTGTGTCATCTGTTGGAGCGGGTGCAATGGTATTCGCTAAAGTATCTGCCGGCGGTATCCATGTCATTTTCGATTTATAACCTTTAGGGGTAAGCTCCGTGATAAGTTTCCATGTGCCTGACGGAGCAGTAACTGATTGAGAAACTGATGCTGTAACTTCTGTTGGATATGACGCTGTATCTGCCGGTGGTCCCTCATACGGTTGTCCCTCAAAAACCGCAACGACTTCCGGAAGAATATTGTCGGCTTCCCTTTTCCTAATGTCAGCAATCTCTACGTCTAAGGCTATTATTTTATCTTTCGCATTTGTTAACGTTTTATTCAAAGCAATGATTTCATTTTTTTGCTCTTCTATAAATTCGCTAATGGAAGCCATTCTAGCGCGCGCAATTGCCACCCGCCCCGCGAGGTTGTCTAAAAAAAAATCTTTGTAATCGGTCATTTTCTTATAGTTTTTAGTTTCTTTTATTGCGTTGGAATATGCAGCACTATAAACGCCTTCATCTTTCTGTGCATTGTGCAATACCTTACCGGCTTCTTTAATTAAGGGCTGATATATTTTCCACGCTGGTAAGATTTGCTCATTATTTTTATTTTCTACCAACTTTTCTAGTAGTTTTATACTTTCCCCTAAGAAGGGCTTATATACTTGTATCAGTATCCGCATTTCCGAAACTGTTATATTACCACTACTATGTGCCACGTTTGTGTAATGCTTGTATCCTCTTATGAGCTCATCGTACCTGTTTTTCGCTCTCCATGCCCGGTCTTTTGCGAGTGGCAATTCATCCGCATAGTAACTTTCCATTTCCTCAGCCTGTTCTAACTTCTTGATATTATGATCATGGATACGCCTCATCTCGCCTACCCCTCCGCCGTACGGATCTATTAGTTTTCCAGTCTTTTCATCTCGTGGTCCCTCGGCAGCGATAATAAAGCGCTCCAGTCTGCCCCTAGCATCTTGGTAATTCAAAACCAGCTCCTCAAACCCAAAACTCCCCACTTTTGCATCTTCATCTTTATATTGATACATCTTCTTATTCCCTTTTGCATCCAGCGCCCCCTCAATCGCCAACTTAGGAATCTTCCAGCTTTCATCCTCCTCAATCGTCAACTTAGGAATCATCCATTCCTCCCAATCGTTGAATTGCACGCCATTGCGCCTCACCAAAATAATTTTCTTTTCTACCTCTTCACATTCCTTAAGATATTTCTGCCTTTCCTGCAATTTTGCTCTGAGGGCAGAACTCTCCCCATGAATAGAAGATGCCACGGCAATATATGCACAGAAATGAACAAACATAAGAAATAATAACAATATCAGTATGCGCAATCCATATTTTGTTTTCATAAATTCTCCATTTTCCTCTTGTCTTGAACTTTAATTATACATCATACTCTTTATAACATCCACTTTTATAACAGCATATATCGTGCCAACTTTACATCCTTGAAAACTACATAAAAATGAGCATATTATGCTTCATTATGGCATATTTGTGGCATTTTGAAACACTTTAACTCTATAAATGGTAGCAGCTACCATTTATATTGTACTACCTTTTTGTCTCTGAATCTCGAACTCTTATCCCTGCAAAGAAATACGCAAAAAATCCCCTTGATTCTTCAAAGCTGAAAAAAGTGGGGGGGGGCTTGACAAGTGCGAATCTTTCATGTATAATTGTGTTCAACTAAATGGTTTATAGATAATTTTAACTTTTTTATGAGCAGGGGATTTATGAACAGGTATCCTGCAAGGCATAATATTATAACTAAGACAATATCACTTGTGGTATGTGTTTCTTTCATATTTACAAATATTGTTTTAGCCGCTCCTCAAAATTCTAGCAGTAAATCTTGTCTCGCTCCGCAATCAGAAGGTCAACAGAACGGATTCAATGATATTCTTGCGCAAGTTAAAGCTAAATGGAAAAAGAAAGTAAAAGCCAAGAAGATTCCGCAAGATCCTCTAGCTGTCCCCAATCCTGATTCAATCAGTGAAATGATGCCCGATCCGATAAAATTTATCATGGTTTATCTCGAACAGGATGCAATCCGCAGGGCACTTGAAATTCTTTCAAATGCGAAGAAGATGGTTCAGCCTGACCCTGCGGAGAATGTCGAACTCTACAAAGATTTATGTGCTTTAGAAGATGATATCCTGAAAACACTGCTTGTTAAAAACATGGCGCCGGAGTTTTTTAAAGAATTCCAACGGTTTGCAAAAAAATCCGTTAGCGAGATGTCCTTCAAGGAAATGAGAGAGCGTGTCACAGCCTTTAACGGTATCATCATGAATCAGTACAACAGGATACATACAAAGGCGGTTAATGAAGACCCGCGCGGGATATTTTCGCTCAATTATATTCATGATCTCTTCTACGATCCTCTGATGGATGACGATGATATCCAAAGGGATATTTTTGAAAAATATGGTGTTGTTGTAGGCGGTGATGCGGTCATCATACTGCGTGATACCAATGGTGATGTGTATATATTTGAGATTGATGCGACCGGCCATGGCGCGGAAGCGGCGCGACTCCTTGATCCTGTTATCCCGTATATCTACAGCTCATGGGAAGAGAGAGTCGAGGGCGCTGAGTTTATTAATGACGAGCTGTTTATCAATTTTAAGAAAATGTATGATGAGTTTGAAACTCTAAGAGATAATTGTGTTTTTTTAACTATGAACGCAGTGCATATCCGTGCGGAAGACGGTAAAGTGTCCCAATATAATTTTGGAGCTGATCCGGCGCTTCTTATATCTACCAAAGGTGACGTGAATAAATTTACCTCAGAGGGGATGCCTTTAGGAGTCTCTTTCGATAAGAATGTTGTTCAGAGATTAAACATGTCGATGCGTCCCGGAGAAAGAATGCTTGTGTATAGCGACGGCATCACAGAGGCGCAGACTTCAGAAATCGGTGTATATGGGGACAGTCGTTTTAAGGAGTTTATTACCGGGCACATTTCTCTCTTGCAGGGACTGCCGATAGAAAAAGCGGTTGATGAGATATTGAAAAAGATAATATCGGTAACGACATTATCCAAAGAGGAAGAGAAAACTTACAGAAAGTACATAAAGGAACGATATGAGGACTTACAGTTTTATGATAAAAGATTGCAGAACCTGATAGCCAACCAGCCAAAAGGCACTTCCAGTGATTTTAATAAGTCGATCATGAGCGATATGATCGAGTGGACGGAAGTCGAGGGAGAGGCGAAGGAGTGGGATGATTATATAGTCAATAATTTCGATCAGCTGCTTGATGGGCTTTATGAATTTGGTGCCATGATTGATAAAAAAAGAGACTTAGTGGGTAAAGACGCATTTGATAGTCTTCTCAACGATGATGAAATTTTTAATGGGTTTTTAGATGAATGCCGAAAAGAGCACAAAGAGCTGTATGAAAAATATGATTTTGATCAGTTTAAGAATTATCCGAGCATTGTCATAGCTATTTCAGACGAAAAAACAGCTGATCCGAAAGTTTTATAT
Organism: Candidatus Ancaeobacter aquaticus; assembly: GCA_030765405.1. NCBI lineage: Bacteria > Pseudomonadati > Candidatus Auribacterota > Candidatus Ancaeobacteria > Candidatus Ancaeobacterales > Candidatus Ancaeobacteraceae > Candidatus Ancaeobacter > Candidatus Ancaeobacter aquaticus. The sequence goes on from JAVCCP010000045.1 coordinate 42,223, forward strand.
GAACTCATTCTTAGAAATTTTAAAAGAGTAAAGAACATCAAGAAATTGTGCAATAACAGTTATGCGGGTAATTCCGGTGAGTTGTTTATCCTTATAAAAAAACATGCAGATATGAGTTTAGCTGAACTTATAAAATTGCTTAAGGATACTCATCACGAATTTAGTAATAAGCCCGTGAGTGCAACCCAGACCGTTAACGATGATATAAGCTTGATCAGTATTCAATATCTGAAAAAACCAAAAAAACATAAGGTGGCAAAGCAGGATGTAATTATCGGCACTGTTGATATTAGTTTTACTGATAAGATGAGCCCTCCGGTTATTACGGGCACCGTGCATGTTAATATTATTGAAAACGCAATAAACCCCTGTATAAAGCAAAACGCTGTAATGAGAACAAATTTGTTGCATATTGGCGATGCAAAAATAGAAATATTTGACGGAAAAAGACTTTCGTACGTAAAGGACGGGAAGATATTTATAAATAATACCCTTTTTATGTCGAAGGAACAGATCGATCAGCTCAACGAATTACGAGAAAAAAGCGATACAGCAAAAATCGATAAACAAGAGGTTCGTGAGTTGACTTCACTTGAAAAGCGATATGATAGAATGACCTGTATGCTGCATTTTGTACTCATTTCAAATGTGTATATGATTGCGCATCCGGATATGAAACTGCGTGATGTCTATAATCTAGCGGTAAAATACTACCAGACGCTTTCACGCACAGAGCAAAATGCCATTGTTAACGGGCTCATGCCTTACAAAAAATATGACGTAAATGCTGAGGGATATCAAAACCTGTTTCGCATTGTGCAAAAGCGCGGAGTAAATACAGAAACAAAAAGAGAGCGATTTAAAATAGCGTCATATGTTGCAATTAAACAAAATCTTGAACGTATGCAAATCTTAAACAGAGACGCGGCGAAAGGAAACGCTGTCTGGTCGGAGATAAATCAAGCGCTTTCAAAGATAAGCGGAATCAAGCTGATTGATTATGATTTGGAGTCAGACGGACAAAAAATCGTAGCAATGTTATGGAATCTTATTACTGATAGCGACATATCGGTTGATGAAGAAATAAAAAAAGATATCAGTACATCACTCAAAAGAATAATGTCTGATCTTGTGACTCGAAAGCAGGAGATCAGAAAACTATATATTCAAAAATATGAGCTTTTGAAAGATCTTGAAGAAGTATCACCAGAAAGTATATCGTATTTTAGGGATTTCTTTTTCCCGGGATTGATTAATGGAGACATGAAGGTAAAAGGTCTCGTGTTTAAAAAAGATATATCACAAATATGCATCAAAAAAGGCAAGCATGAGTTTGGAACAGTTCCTTTGAAGAACATGAGGGTGTACAAGAAAGGCACAAAAGAATATATACTGATAAATATTGAAAAACAGGACCCGATCATACTTGAGGTGGATGTTGTGTTAAGAAAACTGAAAATTGTAAAATATAAAGGTGATACTGCACTCGTATTGCTTTTTCCGGAAAAAGCAATAGACATCAAACGAGCGAGATTAACGACATCTGGTATTAAGCTATCAAGATTGCGTCCAAATGATCCGGTATATTTTGTTGCTGATGGAGTTTTAAACAAAGATGGAAAATTAGTAATTGATAAAATATATCCTGGAAAAGATATTCCCCGTGTAGTACCTGATCTTGCGGATAAGAATAGAGTAGCGAAGATTAATGAGGTAATGTCACGGGCATTGGAACACTATCCATTAGGTGAAGACATAAATATCAAATTTGTGTGTGGTAATGATAGGGCGGCGTGTTCAGTAATTCGTCAGGGTGGTAACAATGTAATTGTTATTGATATTGAGGATATCCGTTTACCTAATCTACTTTATATGGATATTGAAGAAGAATTGCTTCACATGAAACTTGCAAAAATGCCGTATAATTATCAACCGCCTTTGGCAATTGAAGAAATTATGGCGGCACTCTTGAAAGTATATAGATTTAAATCCTTATCACCTGCATCACAGAAGAAGATTCTGGATGTGTCAAAAGATGAAAAGAATGATCTAGATGACCAGGAATTTTACAAAATACTCTCTTTGCCTCTTACAACAAGCCTGGATACGGTATTGGACGAAATAATTAAATATGTACGCCGTCCCGGTGTGTTTTCTCCAGAAATATCAGAATACCTTGAGGTACGATCAATAGATGATATTAAGGACGAACTTTACGGGAGAATACCCACAAAAGATGGCCGTCGTACGGACTGGTTTGCCCTTGTGTATGAAGAGTATCCACAGGAAGTTCTTAATCCTGCTGTTGTACCAGCCGTAGTACTTCCTGTTGATGAGGTGATAGGGAAGATCTATAAAACTGATCATGAGAAAATGCTCAAACATATTTATGGTAAACCCCAGTCATTGTTAGGGATAGAGAATCCATATGAAAGATACATGGACATACAAAAACGATACAAAGATATACTGTTTCACATGGATCACGCTATTCGTGTGCGTGAAACTGTAGCTTTAATGGTTTTGGAGCAACGTTTGTCTAGCGATGCTTTGCGCAATAGATTTGAACAGATGTATAGGAATACAAGCTCGTCAATTATTGCCTACAAGGCATTGATTGAAGAGTATGAAGGATTAAAAAGAGTATCTGAAAAGACTAAAGTTGATGTTATTGCTTCCTTGCTACGCGTTATGAACGATATTAAAGATTGGAATAGCTCTTTAAATCAAGATCTTAAAGAACTTAAAGCTGCTCTTCGTGAAGCGGTGACAAAAGAATATATGAGCCAAGAAGCGTTGGATAAAACTTTAAAGAAAATTGAGACTGTATGGAACAATAGTTTTAAGGGTGCACGTGAAAATGACGACTATAAGGCATTGGCATATTATAAGTTTATGTCGACAACCACAGATAATCCCATGATAAAATATGAAAGTTATAACAAAGCACGAGAATATTTTCAGAATATTGTTAAAAGTGAAAACATAATACTTCCGAATGTGCTCACACGTTTACGCCCACGATTAAGTGTATCCTTATTAAATGAAGATGGAGTATATGAAGATAAAACTATTGAGGATCTTATCAAAAGCATGTATGTGGATGGGAATGAATCACCGTTTCTTTTGAGTAAACTCAAGATGCTTCTTAACTATTATGGGCTCGATTATGTGCCGGGTATATTTCTATCTAAAATAAATGAAAGATCACCGCCTTTTCTGTATGTTATAGGCGGTATTCACAAAAAAGGTCCTAAACGTATGTATTTTGGCGAGGTGTCAAAAGGGCCGCTTGCATTATCCCGAGAGACACCAAAAGAGTTTAGTGAAATATATGACGGTGTTATTGAACCAGGGAAGATCATTATTAATAACATGCAAAAGATCAAGACTGATCCGGATGCAGAGAAGTATTTTGACATTTTTTTAGAGTTTAAGCAGTTTAACGGATATACCTTAGATGATAAGGTCATTGATTTTTATCAAGGTGCACTTGTAAGAGAACGACCCGCATATATAAAACAAGTTCCATTTGTTCCTGTAGCAGTAGATGTCAGACCGCTGGTTGAAAAGTTCCGTGAGATATTCAGCAGAATAGGTATATATGGTAAAGACGCGGATCTTGAGGAAGCATTCGCCGAGAAAGTAAAGGAATTAGTTAAAGATGCAGATTCAGTAAATCCACAAATAGATATTGATTACACAGGACTATCTGAAGATGATCTTACAACATGGTGGAGTTATATTGCTTCGAAACTTGAAGAGAATATAAAAAATCCCGGATACGATTTTGAGGATGTCAGCATAGATGATTTTTATAGACATATAAATGTCCCGATTTATAAATATGAAGCACCTTTAGCCGCATTACCGGTCCTACAGCATGATATCAATACAGAAGCACGGTACATTATGAATAAGGATGGGGATATAGAACTTGATAAAGAGTATTACGTTTCACTTGGGTCATTTCTCCCTGTATATAAAAATCAAGTAAAAATTATTAAACGTTATTTTAAAGATTTCTTTGATGCAGGCAATATTAAAGCTGTACGGGTTGTAAAAAGATTGCGTGAAGGAAAAGATGTTAGGATCACTGACGGTGAGCTGATCATCCCCATAAGCATATTTTGTAACGAACAACATGTACGGAAGTGGTTAGATTTTGTTCTTGCTCGACAAGAGGGTTTAATTGGAAATGAAAAGATAGATGATGTATTAAGTGGAGATTATGATGTATTTGTGGAGTATAAAGTAAGGCTAAACAAAGAGGGACGCTTTGAGTTAAAAATGGATTATAAAAATCAGGATAGAATAGGTGTGTTCTCATCGGTTTTTGATGAGAGAGCAAAAGAAATTACAGAATTCTTTAATAGGGAAGGATGGCCATTGGGATTACAAAAAGTACGCATTGAAAGACAATTAAAACATGGCGCTCATGTTGATAAACCGCGTGGCCTCATGGTTTTTCCTCTCGATATGCTCAAAACGAGGGAGAAATTTAAAGTCATGGGGCTTCCACACGAAAGAGATCATTTTCAGATCGATGAGGAACGTGAGATAGAAGAAGTTCTGAATATAAGCCGCGATATTCTCTACAGGATAATGCCGCTAGCTGAAACCGACAAAGATTCATACCGCGTGTTTCTTGATGAGCTTGAATCAGATGAAATAAGAGCTCAAAAAGCCGGACGTGATTATCTTCCGCGTTTAAAAAATCTTATAAAAAAGTATAGAGGCACACCTCAGGAATTTGAATATCGATATGAAAAAAGAATGATCGAACGTCAGCTAGGGAAACAAGTAGTCCCGTTTTATGCATTTTTGGAAAATGTGATAAATAAAACTGAACGTATGAAACAACAAGGTCTCAAAGAAGAAGATATACAAAAGGCGGTAATAAAAGAGGTGTATGGATATGTAGCTATGAATGAAGGTGTGTATCCATATGAAAGTCATATGTTGAAGATACGGGGATCTAAAAATGTTGTTGGTGCTGTTTTTGATGCGCTTAAAAAATATCCGCCACCGAGAACTTATGTGAAATCGGTAACAAAAGAAATAGTTCCAGTAGAGGATGTAAAGAAGATATCATGGCAGGAATATATTCCGGGTATGAGCTTCTTCAAATCGCGTATTTCTCGTTATTTAATGATAGCTGCGCTCGTTGTTGGGTTCAATATGCTTATGTCTACACCGGCATATGCCTTTGATGGCAAGACAGTTATAGCCGGGGCTGCGGAATTTGGCGCAATTGCCGGTCATTTGGTCATTTTCTATATCATATTTACGATCATACATGCACTTATACCGGGTGGTGGATTGGCATTGTCATTTATACTTAATTTGCTCATTATATTCGGCTATCGGCAGTACTCGAAATGGAAACAGATGAAGCTTGAAGAAGAACAGTATATTCAGACCGCTCCAGTGAAAAAAGGTGTACCAATTGTGAAACCAGAGATGCCTGCTTGGGTTGCAAAAAAGAAAAAATCAAATATCGTTGATAATGAGACATTCCAGAAATTCTTAAAAATAGCTGAAGAAAGAAAGAAGCAGCAGGTACAACCGAAAAAAGGAAGTAAAGGCGGAGAAATAATACGCTTCCCAGTTACCAAAGAAGAAAAACCTATTGTGCTGGATAAGGAAAAAACTGTACCACCAAAGGGGTTAAAGATGTTATCTCATTCAAATAAGACACTGATAATTCTTACCAATTCGAAGGACAAAGCCATCAGTGAGGCGGCACGTGAAGAGTTAAAGGTAAGAACCCCTGAAGACGAAGATGAAAGGGAAAAGATTGAAAAGGCATTAAAGAGAGAAGTTAAACCAGAAAAGGCAGAAATGACTGTACTGGAAGAACCTTCGGTTTGGCAGCGGATATACAGATCATTGAGCGTTTTGCCCAGAATTTTTGGTTTTTACTGGCCGCTTATATTAGGAATTAAATTATTGTCAGTTTCTCCGTTAGATGCAGCTATTATTAAGCCTGAGGGCCTATATTATGATAAAACACTAACCGATTATGAAAGTGCCGCGATTATCTTAACGGTAGCGGGCATAGTGGCTATTATTACATATATGTATAAATCTATTCATAAGAAATCGCCTCCTGTTGATGTGGCTTTTATGTCAGTATCTGATGGAGCGAAAAGTACTATTTTTGACAGAAATATGAGTAAGTTCTGGAAAGAGTTTTTTAAAAAACCTGCCGGTAAAAAAATACAAGCCAAATTGATGGATAAATATTACAAGAAGCTCAATAAAATTGCAGTTTTTAATATTGTAAGTACCGAAGAAGGCTTAAAACCAGTACTCGATGATGAATTTATGGGCGGGAAAAATGAACAATCAGAGAAAATCCTCAAAGAAAAAGGCATAACCATGCAATATGTAATAGACAATATTAGAGACATTGTCAAAATGATTGAGGTCGAACCTGCAGGAGATCAGGTAAAAAAGTTAGTGGTTATTGATGAAGATAATTACTATATCCATGCAATCAAAAACACGCAGACGATATATCTCAGAATAGAATTATTTGACAAAAAAGCACTGCTGAAGATACATTTTATTCCGCACGAGGTTTATCATATGGTGGTTGAAGGAGAAATTGCCACAGAAGAAATACTTGTGCATGCGCTTACCTTTTTACGTGATGTAAATAATTATAAAATGGGGAAAATGGATCCCCAGGCAAAGCAATTATTTGATCAAATGACAAGTGAACTTGCGCAATTAGAGGCTCCAAGAATGGAAAAAGGGAGGATTACGCAAAGTAGCATCATAAGTAAACTTATATTCAATGTTGAGGAAGAGGAGAGGCTACAACAAAGGGAAATTACAAGTGAGGAGATATTTGCTCTTGCATTGCCTCTAACCTTAGAATATTGCCGGGCAAATGAAGACCTGTTTATGTTTAGAGGGATAGCGCATTATATTTCTCAGAGGAGTGATCCGAAGCTACTGAAAGAAGTTGATGATATGTGGATGGCCCAGCGTGATAATATGCTGCGTGGAAATCGGCTTTTCAGTTTTTTGCTACCTTTTGCGTTTCTTGATTTCTTTAATTATTCGTCAGATTTAATTTATATTAGGGCTCTTATTAATCTTGGTATTATTGGTTTAGTTGTAACTGATCTACGTTTGGTGTATGAGTTAAAGAATTATTTTAATAAGATTACGGGTAGAAGAGTTGCTCTGATGCCTCCTCAACCAGTTTTAGAGCCGCCATTAGATAAGTTTGAAATAATTTTGAATTCACTAAATCTTGTTATAGGAAAGCTTGAGGACAGTAACATTCCATCCCCTGATAATCTTTTTAGTGATGGAGTGCCGTACACATCTGGATATTTTATAAATTCAAACCCGTCTGCAAAAGAAATAATGGAATATGAAAAAAGAATTAAAACTATGCTAAGAGAATATCCACGTGCATATCTGGCTTTATTGTCAATTGCCGGATTAATGACAGAGCGTGCTATAAAACAATACGGGTTTTCAAAAACAACTGATCGTGAGGTTATAGATGAGATCGGAGCGATACAATCCCAATTAAATAAAAGATTTGTGTTGAGCGAAATTCTGGATTCCTCAGGAATAAAGGGTGTCCCTGAAATTTATAAAGGTTTTATAGAAGAAAAAAATGAGATTTTAAAAGGGAAAGTAAAAGATAACATTGTAAGAGGTCTTGATATACTTGACGGGATACTTATCGGTGCAAAAAAGGATGTATCAGCCGAGCAAAAAGATGAGGCCCTAGATGCTGCATGCGCGATTAATTTTTTAAATTTATTGATTGCGCCTTCGAATATTGCAAAGACCGCTGATATCATCGAGCCGTTTTGTATTTATGAAAGTATGGTATCGCAGGAAGAAGGGTTTTCTGCATTTAATGCTCGGCCGGACAAAGTTGAAGGTGACCTTGAAGTTGTTGTTTTGCATGCGGAAAGTTTCTATAAAATGAAATATGACCGGAAGATTGACAAAGAGGTACCTGTACTGAAAGATTTGGGGAGCAGTCTATTGCTTAAAAGTCTAATGAATGGCAGGTTGACAGGAAGCACCCGTAGGTTTGTATGGGTGGCGACGACAGAAGCCGGCCATCGTATAAGGAAGCTTGCCGGCCTTCCTGATGCGGATTTACAGGTTGATCCGATGAATTTTGAAGGTGAGCTTGAAAAACTTGAAACAGATACCGAAACTGCACGGCAATTTGTTGCTTTTGTGGAACAAGAAATTGAAAGTGGCCTCAAAAAAGGCGAAGATGCGGATAAAAATCTTAGTATCACGGTTATAACCGAATCCCGTTATTACAAGAATATATGGAGTGAAGATATCAGGGATTTTCTTTTCGCGATTTTATCAGGTGAAGAGGCTATACCATCTACAGCTCTAGTAGCAGTATTTGGCGATAAGATACCTCGTGAACTTGAAGGTGTAGTGGAAGAGACTGATACAGGGATTATAATAATAGCCCCAAAACCTGAGATAAGAGATATTAACTATTTAAATGAAATAACCCGCCAAAGCGCAGAACTTGCTACAAGCGCATAAATTACATGGCTTTCCTATTGACAAAATCGTTTTCAACAGGTATACTTCAGTTAGATACAAAGGAGTGATTTATGCTTATTAAATTGAAAAGGTGTAAGTTAGTGAAGGTGATAAGTATATTAGTATTGAGTATATTCCTGTCATCAAATTATGCATATGCCGTACGAACATCACCAATATCTTCAGCATCTGAAAAAGCCCCTGATGATTCAGCTAAATCCGGTATACGACAGGTAGATGTTAAAGATATTATTGACATTAATATTCCCGCAAACTTTGGAAAAGTAGTAGAAAAGTTTAAGGGCACTTCCAATAAGGTTGTTATCCACTTCCAGGATTCACACTGCAACTTTGAGGCCCAAAAAAACTTTGCGGCACTTATTAGGAATTTCAAAACAACAAAATTCAAAGATGATTTAAAGCTCATTACCGTAGAGGGTGCAACAGGGCCGATAGATCTTTCACCGCTTGGTGTTATCAAAAACAATGATATTAAAGACATGATTTCACTGTATCTTATGCGAAACGGTTTTTTAACGGGTTCTGAATATTATGCGGTTTTTGATAAAAAACCGATGGAGATCTACGGTGTTGATAATAAAAAGCTTTATATTGAAAACTATCTTTATTTTCTTAAAACACAAGCCTATAAAGCTAAAACACAGCCCATTATGAACGAAATTGAAAAGATGCTGGCACTTTTGCGTGCCAAGATCTTTGGCCCGGAAATGCTTCATGTGTCGCGATTAACAGAAATATACAGCAGGGGAGATATGAAGCTCACCAAGTATTGCATATCACTTATGCAATTGGCAAAGAAATTCAATATATCATATATACGTTACCCGGATTATACAGCCACGGTAAGAGCTGTAAAGCTGGATGAAAAGATAGACAAAAAATTACTTAGGGTAGAACGCTCACGTTTTATTTCCGAACTTCATAAAAAATTATCTCAAAAAGGCCTTTCACAGCTGGTTAAGATGTCGCTTTTTTTCAGGACAGGAAAGATATCTGCCGCGTCATTTTATAGGTATCTGATTAAAACGGCAAAAAAAATGTCGTTTGATACATCTTCTTACAAGAATTTCATGTTATATACAAAATCAGTTAAGCTTCACAGCAAGGTATCACCCAACAAGTTGTTTTTTGAGCTTGATCAGCTGCTTGCTGATATAAAGGAAAAAGCGTTTAAAAACAGGCGTGAGAGAGATTTTGATCGACTTATAAAGAATGTTACGATAACCAAAAAACTTTTAAATCTTGAACTCACCAAAGATGACCTTACATACCTGAAAGAACATAAAAGCGAAATAAATGGCAGTAAATTTTACAGCCGAATTAATGTGCTTTTAGCGCAATATGGCCTGCTAGCAAGGCTGCCACATGACACTGCGAAACTTACCGAACACATGTCAGTTATGGAAGGTTTTTATGATGTGGCATTAAAACGTGATAAGGCCTTGGTTGAAAACACGCTTACAAAGATGAATGATAGCGGCCTTAATGCGGCCATAATGGTAACAGGCGGATTTCATTCAGACGGTATAATAAGACAGCTTAAAAGCAAGAACATCTCTTATATGGTTATTCGGCCGAGAATGACTCTGAGCTATGATCCCGATGTGTATATGTCCCGGATGATGGATGGGAAAAATCCGTTTGAAAAACTTCTTCTTACCGCACCTCTGTTTTTAAGTCCAGTGGACTGTTTTGCCGAAATGCCTTACGAAATGATAACCTATCAAATTCCAGGTTCAGATGAAGTCCAGATCATTGATCCAAAAAAGGAGATAGAGTTAGTAAAAGAAATGATAGGTGTGTTAGACACTGCGTGTGAGAGCCTTCTCGTTGAAGGCGGAAAAAGTGTTGTGTTCGGTGATCTTTTAATAAAGAAAATCAAGCAGGCAGGAAAAGATCAAGATAGTAATGTGGTAAATATTGTCTTGGAAGGAAAACAAAAACAAAAAATAATACTTTGCTTGACACGTAAGATATCGGAAAGAGAACGGCAGACGTATGTTTTGCTTAATGATTTGAAAGAAGCAGTTTCTGAAGAAGCGATACAAACATCTCAAAACGCACTTATTAAAATTATTAATGAATATATCGGTGAAGAAAAGTACGAAGATGCTACAGAAGTGTTTAAAAATATGGTTTCACGTATAGAAGAAATTACTCCGGAGATAGAAGAATACGCTCAAAACTATTTACAAACTTTGGTAGCCAAAGGGGATTTTAAAGATGCGTTAAAGGTCCTGAATAGTTTCGCTGCAGAGAGCTTCTTCAACACGTTTTTGGTTGAAGGATTGAAAGGGATGACATATTTAGATCTGGATATATCAGAAGAGAATATACTCTTTCGTACAATTACAGTATCCAAAGATTTCTCGCGAATTGCTCTTTTGGGTGTGATTGGAGAAGAAGGTGATACAACAGAATATATTAAATTTTTACGTGGACGTGAACGGAGAAAACGGAGCATGCTTGGTGATACAAGAATGGCCGTTGATAAGGCGGTAAAAGAAAACGAGGTCTATAACTTTTCTATATGTTTCATTGAAGCAGTGTTGGACCAAATTAGAGAAGATAAAACATTAAATCCAGAATTAGTAATGACAGTAATTGATAATACCAATCGTTATCTTGAGCAATTATATCCGATGGCAAATATTCAGGACAATATCGAACAGTTGTTTAGAAAACATGACCGTGTATATATGCTTAACTTTTCTACCCCTGGTGTAGGAAGGAGATCCAAATATGGGATTAAAAATTTAAATGATGAGATCTTGAAAATGCAAAACACAAATCTTTGGATTAAACTTAGGCAGGAAAAGGAGAAAGAAGCGTACGAAGATGTTATGGAAAATTACAATTTTAATAATGAAGGTAAATTTATAAGTCTTTTGTATAAGGAAGATAAATATGCTTTTGCATTTTCGGGAATGTCCGATGAAGAGGCGGATAAAGTAATAATAGAAATTGGAGATGAGGCAGTCCGGCTTTTGGAAGAGAAAATCAATAAACATTTGGCAACTGAGGAAGATGATATTTCAAAGATATACAGACAATATTGTATTGATAACGATTATGTTATAAGGGATGAAAGCGGTGAAATCACTGAATACACACTTTTATGTTCGATATTTTGTGGTATAGCAAAAGTCGAAAAAGAAGGTACAGATGGTGTTGTCGAAGCTGACGCAAAATCGACACAGGCAAGCCGTATTGCGCGCATAAACAATGAAAAACAAAAAGATGGTATGACGGCTAAATCGGTTATGTTTGACTATAAGGCAGTAAGCAAACAGTTTGAAATGTTCGATAAACTGCTTGAATATCTTAAGGGTCCTCGTGCTGTTAAGCTCGAATCAAATAAAGACGGAACATATGATATGGATGAGCGATTCGGTATATATTGCCGAAAATGGGAGGCTTTTAAAGAGTCTGATTTATGGAAAAATGAAATGGAAAAATTACCCACTACTATAGATGAAGATTTTTTTAGTGAACTGCGCCAGCATTTCAATGAAAAAGAAGAAATATTAACGCTCGAAGCGTTTAACAAAAATAAGAGGTATAATATAAGTGAAAAACTTTATGATTATTTACTTGCAAAATATTACTTTGATATAGGCGGAACAATAGATTACATAAAGACTGTCTCGTTAGAGTCAGGATTAGAAGACACGCAAAAAGTCCGGGAATGGATGGGAGAAACCCGGGAAGTGCGTGCGTTAATAAATGAAATATGGGATTTAGAACGTGATATTCAGCAATTGCAGGAAAAAGATGTTAGTGAATTATCAGCCAATAGCAGATTAGAAATATTAAAGAAGGAAATTGAAACTAAACAAAAAGATTTTAAAAAGAGACTTAAAGATAAAGATGGATTTAATAATAAGCTCTCGGAAATATATAAAACTATCAAAATCGAACCAAAATTCAGGAATATGATGAAATATTTTGAGGGTAGGGACTATGATGTGACATCGGGGATGGAATTTTTTAGGCGTTCTCTTGGGCTCAAAAATGCGCGGGTAATAGGGCTCGATATAATGAATATAGGCGGTATGAACAATAAATCAACTCAACGTGCAATGCAGAAGTTTAATGAAAAAGCTAAAAAGGAAAAATGGAGCAGCGATGAATATATTAAACATTTAGTGGATGATGTGTTGACGAAGTCAGGCGATGATGTGACAAGAGATGTAATCATGAAGAACCTTAAAACGGTGATTGAATTATTTGAGACGCGGTTAGAGGCTGCTTTTAATGAAGGAATAATAGGTAATATGTTTGATAATTTAAACGCGGAGGAACGAGCTGAACTCGGAGTAGTTAATGCTAATGAGCTATATGAGAAGCTTAAAACCGAAAACAATATTATATTGGTTGGAGGTGATGAGCTGACTTTTACTCGGTCAGGGCTCTTTTGGGATGCGGTCAATGATGAAAGTCATGGCATAGAAATACTCCAAGAAATGCAGAGATTGACCAATACCAGAGTTATCAGCACGGTTTTGGCAACATTTGAGCGTGATGATACCAGGGGTGCGGATATAGGGCAGGCAGTGGCAATGATCAAGATTGATGACGGCACCACTGTAGCAAAAAAACTGGAAGAGATGGGGTTAAAGGGATTTGTAACAGATTTTGATGCAAAAACACAAAAATGGATAGCAAAGTTTCAGGTAGGAGATAGCCATGAGGATGTTGTTATTATAAACGCTGAGGAATTGATTGCCTTTCAGGAAAGTTATCTTGCGGATATAAAGGGCCGTGTGGCAAAAAATGCTAATAAGATTGCCAAGATGCAGCGTGAAAGGAGTCCTCCAAGTGAAATTGAAATAGAGAGAATTAAAAATAAAGATTTGAAACTCATTTTAGAAGATATAACTAATGATATAATGGATACCGAGACAAAAATAGGAAACCTGCTTGATGGCCTTATTGAATATGTTAAAACCGATGGAAGCCGCCCTAAAGCAGATATTATTAAATTGGAGAAAGCGAGAGATAACCCTCGAGAAGCGTGGAACGCATTTTCTGATTCAGTTGTAAAACAGTTATTCGAGGGATCTCTTGCGGCTATACAGGTCGATGATAAAGAAAAGACGCCAAAAGCTTATACACTTGAAGATCAGAAAAGTATAGCAGATGATTTTATTAATGTTGTAAGAGAAAAAAAAGATGATGATAAAGTAGTGATTGAAGCCCTTGTAGACTCTTTTATTTATGCTGATACAAGTGAAATGTACGAGAAAAGGGAACTGGAATATTATGGTGAAGAAAACGTTAATAACGTTACTAAGATATTAGAAGTTATTGCGGCGAGTGATCCAGAGCTTTTGCGTCCAATTGTAGGTGTAGATGCTTGTGATTGGGATAATCGGCCTGGGGCAATGTTAAAACTGGAAAACATAATTAAGAATTTTCGACTTGATTTATATTATCAGCTTATCAGTACAGGGATTATAGAAAAGGGTGAAGTTGTAAACGAAGAAGATTTGATAGTTAAACTTAAGTATTTGAACGATGGGATGCAAGAAAAGATCAAAAAATGTAATTCTAATATAACAGTGTTTTTAGAAAAGATAGGTTTTGATGATGCGCAAATAGGAAAGTTTTTAAAAAGCGAAAAATTGCTCGATTTGATTACACAAGGATATCTCTCCATAAAACAAAACGGGCCTGTAAGGATAAGTATAGGACAGCTAAACGCACTTGAAAAAAGCGGGGATTTAATACTTGCACAAAAAATACTTGAAAAGATGAGTTTGCAGATGCCCATAGCATATGAAGACTATGACTATTTGGATAAAAATGTAGGAGAACAGAGAAAGTGGGCAGAAAACCAAGCTAAACAGCCAATGGTCGTTTTTGTATCAAGTGAGGGAGAAGGTGAAGGGACTGAGGTTGGGATAAATATGACCAAGGCAGTTGACGTGGCATTTAAGGAAAAAACCATTGATGTAGCCATGTTTCAGAGCAGGATATTCCTTACACAGGAAGAATATATAAAGTTTTATGAACTAGCATATCTACTTGATAACTTTTTCAATGTGACTATTACCAATGCGCAGGGAGTACAGTTTAAACTTTCTGAAAAGGATAGAGAGTTACTCGCCAAATTAGGAATAACCACAACTGAAGACAGCATAATCGTATTTCCCGAACAGAACAAAAACGCACAATTTATTAATGAATTATTTGATGCGATAACTACAGTAGAATTCCAGGCATGATCCCCCTTTGCAATGTACCGTTATGTTACAATGATGCTTCAAAATGAAGCATGTAAAAAAGTATTTTTACAATATTGTAAATATTTTGGAGGTATTTTATGAGTGATTTGCATCCCAGCCATTTTGTAAAACTTATAAGTGTCCTATATAACGTATTATATGCAAATATATAAAAATAGAAGATAATTGGCATGGGAAATGCATATAAACAAATTAGCTGTGTGGCCCTTGACAATACAGATATTATGCTGTAGAATTAAGCTACAGAGGTAAGGGCAAGTAATGTTAAGTGTAGTAAAATATATAATTAGGTTTGTTTAACAAGTCTATACGATAAGATAGGGGGAAAAGATGAAAACAAAATCTACCTTTAAAGTAAGCGGTGGTATCCCGCCTGTTATTAGGATTATCAGCCTTGTGATTGCATGTGTTTTCACTATTACATCAACCACATATGGTGTCCCGCGCAATCTGTGGGATCTGAGGACAACTGGAAAGTCCGCGACAGCGCAAAAAACCGGTCCGCTAACATACGTTGACCCCGCAATGTTTGTTGTCCCGGAAAATTTCGGGTCAGTGACTGAGCGGTTTAAGTCTGCCGGCACAAAAAACTCCAAAAAGCTCATTATACAGATACAGGACTCGCATTGTAATTATGAGGCGCAGAAAAATATCTGGAGCATGATAGATATTTTCAGCAAGGATAAAAACATTGCTGGTTGTATGAACATGATTGCGATTGAGGGTGCTGAAGGGATTGTTGATGCTACGCCGATACGGAAATATCCTGATCCCGAAATCCGTCGTCAGGGCACGGATTACCTTATGCGTACAGGGTGGCTTACCGGTGCGGAATGTTATGAAATTAATGCTAAGGATAATCCGATACCGCTTTTTGGTGTTGAACAACGAGCGCTTTATAATGAGAACCTTGACTTTTTTAAAGATGTAAAGGAAGCATCAAAGAAAAGTAAGACATTTTTTAAAAAACTGTCAAACGCGATAGAGGTATTAAAACTCAAAGTGTTTTCAGGGGCTTTAGCCCAGATAATCAAAAAGAGAGACCAGTGGGATGAAAACGTAATTAAATTTACGGATTTTTGCAAGTATCTAGCTAGTGAAGCCGTAAAAGTAGGTATCGGCAAAAAAGGCGCAAAACAGTTTAGTGACAAGAGAGACTATCCGAACCTTACCGCGGTTATTGAGTCAATAGAACTTGAGAAAAGAATAGACTCAAAGAAGATAAATATTCAGCGCAAAGCCATGATCGCGGCACTACAGAAAAAAATGGTAAAAGAGGAACTTTCTGAGCTGGTAAAACAATCTCTTTTCCTGCGTATAGGAAGGATTACATCGGGCATGTTTTACAACTATTTGAAACAGATTGCAGTGGCAAAGAAGATCGATATGGCAAAGTATCCTGATCTGAAAGGGTATATAGAACTTGTTGAGCTTCACACCACAGTAAACGCAGGGAAACTTTTTGATGAAGTTGATAATCTTGATCGAGCGATAAAACAGAAACTATATAAAAACAAGGATGAAAAAGAACTTGATCTGGTTATAGACCAGGTAAAGATGCTTCAAAACCTCTTAGATCTCAGGATGACACGCCGCGATCTTACCTATTATGAGAACAACAAAAAAGATATCACATCCGGCAAATTGATACAAAAAGTTGCACGGCTGTCGGACAGGCATAATCTCAGGGACGCTTTGACAGGTTCTTTGGGATGGCTTGAAAAAAACAAAAAACTTAATGTTGCCGCATCACAAGGTTTTTATAATGCCGCACTCAAACGTGACGATATGCTGGTGGAAAATACGTTAAGAGAGATGGAGAAACGCAAGTCAAAGGTTGTTGCTATGATAACGGGCGGATTTCATACGCAGGGGATGAAAGAACAGTTTAAGGCTAAAGGGTATTCCTATGTTGTTGTGACACCGCGGTTGACACAGGCGTGTGATGACAAGATATATCTTTCAAGGATGATGAACAAGCTGAGTGAGTTTGATAAGCTTTTTACCCAAACAGGGAAAAGACTCGCGCCGTGGGTAGCTTTGCAAGCAGAGTTAGGGCTTGTCGAAAAAGAGTTCAAAACGCTTGCTAGTACATTAGAATTATTAAATGACCAAGAAGTAAAAGTAGGTGCTACAAATATTATTAAAGTTGCTGGCGGTATTATGAAATTAGAGAAAACGGCAGACGGAGTTAGTTATGAAAAAATAAGTAATAAAAAAGTAACGGCAACTGGCACAATTACTGTAGCAACGACAGCAGATGGAAATGTGAGTTTTACACCGGTTGTTACATCGGAAGAAAAAGAAGTAGCAATGAAGAGTGATGAGACTAAAGCTGAAGAAAAACCAACGGAAGATGAAGGGGAAACTCAAGAAACCAAAAAGCAAGAAATCAAAACTCAAAAAACCAAAAAGCAAGAATCCGAAAAGCAAAAAACCAAAAAGACTAGAAAACCGATAAAAATAGTCAGAAATACTTTAAAGGGAAGAATTAGTGCTCTTGAGAAGGAATATAAGAGTGCACTGTATTCTAATATATTAATAACACCATCAAAAGGCGAATTAGAGGACCAAATTAAAGGACATGACGAAGCGTTAGCAGAAATAGCCGAACTGTTAAAAATTCTTGCAAAAGAAATTGGGGAGTTCTTGCCTTCTCTAGAAAATCGTGAGAAGCAGATAAGGTCGGTAGAATTACAAACAAAAGAAAATCGTGAGAAGCAGATAAGGTTGGTAAAATTACAAACAAAAATAAATTTCACAAAAAAGATTGATAAAAGAAAATTAAAAGAAACTCAAACAGCTGAGAGAATAGCAGACCTTGAATCATCGTTTAAGTTGCCAGTTCCTAGTGAGCCAGTTATTAGTACTAGAGAAAATATAGAAAAATATATTGAAGATATAAATAATAAAATAGCCGAGATTGACGAATTGATGAAACTTTATAAGGATGGAAAAGGTATTGGTGCAGGTAGGATTGCCCCTGACAAATTAGAAAACAAAAGGCAAACATTAGTAGCCCAAAAGGACACCGCTTTGCAGGCCAAGACCTACCTAAGAAAAGAAAAGGTTAAAATTGCATTCCGAGTAGAGGCCAAGAGGCAAAGGTGGGGTGGGTTTCTAACGCCAAAAACAATGGATGTTTTAGCCGGTGATTATATAAAACGCAAGATGGTTGATTTAGATATAAAAGATTTAAAAGAAATGCTAGAGGATATGGAATATGTTGCTAATGGTGGTGAAATGACAAACGAAGAAAAGATTAATGCTCTGTCAGCAAAGATTGCCGCAGCTAAACAAAGAATTGCTTTGCTTCAAGTTCCATCAATAAGTGTTGTTTCAGAAGAATTGGAAAGTATCAAAAAAGCAGAAGAACCTGCAAAAACAGTTGCTGTTGCTGTTTCTTCGGACGAATACTCTGAATTTGATTTGGGTCTAATGGCGGAATTAGGGATAAAAAAGGATAATCTTACCCCAGAAATTATTGCTGAAGCTGATAAATTATTAAAGGTAGATAAACGTCTCAGCGGTAAGAATCTTGATGCAATGGAGATATATAAAAATGACCCAATGATACGTGGAGCGTTATTACAGCTTTTAGCTCATATGAATAGAGAGAGTGGCAAATATAATGATAATAAAGTTTTATATCATAATCTTAGGCATTTTAAAGGTGTTCTTCAAACTTATATGAGGATTGCCAAAGCAAAAGGAAACGAAGGAATATTTGTAAATGGTGAGAGGTCATTGAAAGTTGGCCTGGTATCGGCACTTTTTCATGATACCGGATATTATGATAAAGAAAGAGTGGATGAAAGAACAGGAATATCTGGTCGAGTTGTACTTCATGAGCAAGCGAGCAGAAATTATGCCAAAGAATTCATGACTAAACTAAGCAAAATTAGCGGTGTAGAGGAATTTAAACCGGCCGAGATTGAAGCAGTTTTGACAATGATAGATAGAACAAAAATGGTGATGAATAATCCTTATGCAAATGCTACAGCAATGACTGATTTGGTTGAACAGGATGATAAAGCTTATGAAGAGGCTGAAGCCATATATGATCGTCTAAAAGCAAAATCGGACAGAGAGGAAGGGTTAAGTAACGAAACGGATATAAACGATTTTAATAAAGCTAAGGCAGATATGGATGCAATAATGGGAGGCAGGCTTTTAGCATACGCGGATGTGTATGGTGATGCAGACGATTATCTGGAAACCATTTCAGGATTACAGAAGGAATTTAAGGAAGGTTTGGATCCGGCTTGGAAACCAACGATGTTAGAGCAAGTGGCTGCCACGGTAACAGGGGAAGGTGAAAAGGGAGCCCCAGGGTTCCAAAACGAAATCGTAGAAGTGTGGCGTTTTGGTCCTTTAAAAGAAAGTAAGTATGCAGGAAAATTTAGGTTACCTAGTGATCTCAAAGAAGACCGCGATAATAATATTAAAAGAAACAGAGAGTTTAGGAGAGCCTTTAATGTTTTTAGAGGGATAAGCACTGGTAATAGAGACGTGGCCCGTACAATAATTGAAAATTATGTGAATACTATTGAAAAGAATAATACTTATGCCGGTAACACCAATATGGTCGTAGAACAACTTAAAAAAGAAATTAATAGTTTTGACCAGGAAAACAATGAAAGAGTGGCATGGAGAACAAAACTTGCTGATGTAGGAGTAGATGTGAATTCAACAAGGTATCAAAGGTTAAAGGATAAGAGACATGGGATGTTTGAACCCTCCGTAAAAGAGGCCGCGATGGAAATGGCTGCCCAAACTGTTTCTTCTGACGGAAATGTAATATATGTAGATTTTAGAAATGAAGCGCCAGGTGGAATAGAAGAGCTTATAAAGGAAATTAGTCAGGAAGATATAATTGATTTAATTGTAAATGCGGAAATTAGTGATATTGAAGAATTGCTTAAAGGAGGCAAATTTAAAGAAGCGCTTAAAGTTACACAAGCAGTCACAAAATGGCTTGCAGATAAAGGTGAATTTGAAAAATGTCAAAAGTTTCTATATGCCATAATGGAAAAAAATATATATGAAGATAGTGCTAAATCATTTAAAGATGCAGTGGTTTTAGATCGTATTGCGGTGCTAGTTATTATTAACTCTAAAAAGAATTTGTTGAAAATAGAATATCTTGAGGCATTTGTTAATAGATTGATTTTGCAGGCAGGAACTGCTGATATAGAGTATCTATATGAATTAGTAAGTAATAATATTAATAAGGAAGATAAAGACATATTACAAAACGCTATGGGAAAAAGAATAAAACAATTGGGGGATACAGCAATAGAGGGAAACAAAGAAGACTTAGCATTGCTTGTGAATCCAAAAGGATTAGGAAAGAATAAAGAAATTAGTGATTTGGCAGAAAAAGAATTGGAGATGGTAAATTCCATAGAAGAGATTTTGACGGGAGTAACTTCTATTGCTAAGCAACAGGCAATAAAGAAAGTAGCAAAAGACGAAAGGGCTATTCCGAATCTTATTAAAGCATTGAATACTGAAGACGATGATGTTTGGCGCGCAGCAGTGGATGCCTCAATATCTATGGGTGAGCCTGCAATAGGTGAACTTATTAAGGCTTTGGAAAGTAAAAATCATATGGTTCGTCTAGGTGCAGCTCAAATATTACAAGATATTGGCGATAAGGATGCTCTTGCTGAGCTAGAAGAAATCATAAAGCAAGAAATAAATAAAAATGTAAAGAGTTCAATGGAGTTTGCAATTAGAGATTTGAAAAAGAAGCTTTTAGTCGCTGAAGTAATTCCCGCTAAAAAAGAAAAAGCTCCTCAAGCTATGGCACTGAGAGCTGAGTTGGCGTTGGCGGATCTTAAAGGTTCTTCTGGATTGGATGAGTTGATTGATAAAGTAGAAGCACTAGCAAAAGGAGCTGATGAATCAGAGGCGCTTGAGGCAGTAAGTATATTAAGTGAATATGCAAGAGAAGGAGATTATAGAAATTACGCGGCAAGAGTCTTAGCGATGATAGTTCTAAATAAAAGAAGTAATACTGCTTCAGAGAAGGTTAAATCAGATGCATATAATGCATTAAAGGAAGCAGTAGCAAATGGTAATGAAAAAGCAAAAAAATTTATTTTATCATTAAAAATAATGGAGTTAACAGATATAGCATTAGACGAGAGCAAAACTCTAGAAGATCGAAAAAATGCAATAAAAAATATTGGATTAAGCGAAAATGGGATTTCTGCAATTAATGAATTGTTTCTGATAGCAAGCAGTGATGCTGCAGGAGATTTAATTAAAAGAGAGGCAGTTAAGATCCTTATAGAATTATCAGACTCAAGTAATGTTGGCGTAAGTCAATACGCAGAAGATAGGTTTAGTAAAATTGCAGAAGCGGAACAGAAAGAAGCCCAAGCTGAAGTGCCGGGGACAGGAGAAGCTATAAAGGAAGCGGCTAAAATGGATGAAATGGTTAAGCTGTTAAAGAGCAAGGAAGGGATTGAGAGTATTTTGGATGAAGACGTGATAGCTGTACTAAAGTATGATAAGCAATCAGATGATCTTAGTCCTGAGCAACAGGATAAATTAGCTCGCTACAAGGAATTGAAAGGACCTATCAAAAAGGGAAACGATAGGGTAAAGGATGAGTTTATCAATGGCAATAAAAAAGACGATGGGACAAAGGAAACCGTTGTTCTGGATGTTTCCAAGGAGACGCACGATTCATATTATCGTGGAGAGGTAGATAAATTTATTGAGGGAGCGGAAGGGGCTTTTCTTCCTGTGAACCTTAACGATGAACTTTCTTTGACGAAAGATGAAGATGGTGCTAAGCACAAAGCCAAGTTGGGCTCCGAGAAAGTTGGTGGAGTTAAAGGGATGGAGAAGTTGAGAAAAGAGCAGATTGAAGTGATGGAGGCGAACGTCTCTGGATATAAGGCTGTGCTTGGTAATGACAGATACAATCGATTATTAAATAGGCTAAAAGAGATGAATTCTGCAGAATTAAAAAATATGAAGATCAACACGTTAGTGCAGCCCTGGTTTGAACTGATGGCTCAGGCAGATCGAATTCAAGGAGAGGAATACACCTATACCGCGCAGGCCCGCAAGGATTTTCTATTTGGTCTACAGGCAGACTCGGTAGCGGCGATATTGGGGGTTTTAGATGCAAAGACGCTGGAAAATTTAAAAGTGCTATTAGCGAAGAATGATAGCAACGGTGCGCGTGCTCTGTTGGTGGATATATTGAGGAAGGTGAATGCGAGCTGGCGGATAAACAATCCGTGGACGGATAATCCGTCACTTTTGCTCGACCCCTTTGATGTAGCCGAGGCAGGTGGAATAGGGGTAGGTGAGATAATGAAGGATGTAGTGGTGCTCAATGCGATTTTGCGGACATTGAACAAAAATGACGTGAATCTCCCCGCAGGGGTAAAGGAAGGCATTGATGCAGCGTTTAGTGCGGGGTTAGACGAAGTTCTGACGAATATGGAAGATACGAGTTTGCTAGCCGCGGCGATATCGCCAGAGAAGGCAGCTCAAGAGGCTAAGAAGCTTGCACTTGCCAATGCTGAAAAAGAACGGTCTGCTAAGGAAGTGCGAGAAAAGTTAGCAGGCACACGAACCACACCGTTATTAGATGTTTATGAAATGACAGAGACTATAAAGCAGGCAGTGAAAGACGAAAATGCTGCTGATTTGTTAGATATATTAGTAAATCGTCGTGGAGAATTACATGGGGAGCAGGAAAGGCTAGTAAAAATTGCCTTAATTGGACTTTGTGTAAATAATGAAACAATTTATACGAAAATTCAAACGGCAAAAGCAGTAGCATTTAGTGAAAAAAATAGAGATTTAACGAAAGCGCTTAATAATATAATGACAGAATCCTTAAAGATTCAGAAAGAAAAACTGTTTACAGGTAAACAGACTGCTGGGGAAATACGAGAAAAGATAGCAGCCAAACAATCCGCAGCGTTAACAAATTCTATGAAAATGAAAGAGACTATAAAGCAGGCAGTGAAAGACGAAAAAGCTGATGCTTTGTTAGATATATTAGTAAATCGTCGTGGAGAATTACAGGGGGAGCAGGAAGGTGCAGTAAAAGATGCCTTAATTGGACTTTGTGCAGCGGATGAAAAAGCCAGTCGCCTTGTAAGTTCTGAAAAACGAAAGGCCCAAAGAGCCAGCAAAAAAAGTTTAGTTGCTTTACTTGATGAAATTATAGATACATCAGAAGATCCAATGTATGGAATGACGCAAATTAACAAAGAAGATCAAGAATCCCTTGCTAAAAGAAAAGCTTCTACAGCGAAAATACTTTCTTTTGCGAAGAAGACAGCTGATAAAAAAGTTATAGCACAAAAAGGGTCTTCATTCACTAGTTTGAAATCCCTGTTGTTAGGATCGGACGATCCCAGACAGAAACTACAAGCATTCAACGAACTAAAAAGAAGATCTCAAAGTAATGAGTCGGTAGATAATGCACCAAAAGCAATTTCAGTTTTACAAGACGCAGTGTTAGGAGCAGCAAACATAAATAAAAATAAACTAATAACACGCGAACTGCGTTCGGACATCATTGACGTATTATTTAGTGTTGCAACTAACAGCGAAGTAAGAAAAAATATAGAAGATGATATAAGAACAAAAGCTCATAATGCTATAAAGGAGATAATGAATAAAACCAGGTCAGCTGCTGATAAGGCTGAAAAGAAGATATTTAATAGGACAGATGCTGATTTGGATGTTATTGCTATTAATAGTAAAGCTAAAATTGCTTTTAGTAAAATGGATTCTGTGAGAGATGAACTTGATCTGGCCGCTAAAAAGAAATTGGGGGCAGGCAAAAGTTTTAAGGATATTGCAAGAGATCTTGATAGAAGAGATGAAATTGCACCCGGAAGTAAGGTTAAAAGAGCTAGTATAAAAGCTCAAGTTATAAAATTAGTAAGAAATTCAATTGAAAAAAATATCGAAGGAGACAAGTTAACATTTACAATCAAAATTGATGGAAAAGAGGTTGCTTTAAGCATAAAGTCCGGAGAAATAAGTGAAACAGATTTCGCTCAGCCGATAGTTAAAAGAAATGCCGAGGGTAATATTACTCATGTTGATATAACGATTTCAGATAAAGATAAAGCAAAACTTATGTCAGATTTGGAGAGTAAGAAACCCGAGGAGTTTAAATCTGCTTTAGATATTCTTGCTGACCTTGTTTCTCACGAAATAGTTGAAGATAACATAAAAGTTTTCCTTGTGAGTAATTATTCCGGTGAAAATGATGAGTGGCATAACGGTGTTGCCCATGCTTTAATGGCGCGTATTGAAGGAGGTATTAATGATTTGAATATATATATGATGGATGAGTTTATGGATTTTTCTGATCTTGAAAAGATTGTCTATGAACATGAAGTTGATCCGACACATGAAGTATTTTTTAGATCGAGCTTAACAAGGATAAATAAATTCGAGAATGAAAACGCTGCAAAAGAATTTGTTAGAAATAAAGGAAAATATATTAAAGATATTTATGCGAATAAGGATATAGATTCTAAAAAGAAGATGGAGTTATTGAAAAACGTGGAAAAGATAACAAATTATGCTAAACTTCTGATCCTGTCAAAAACATTAAGTAAAGTGGCTTCTTCTTCTGAAAACATACGTATTATTAACGGAGTCTTTCAAGGTGAATTAAAAAGAGCAATTAAAAAAGGTGAATTATCAAGAGTGAATCAACTTGTTGTGGGTATGGGAAGAAATTTCACGACAGAAGGCACACAAAAAACTGTTTTTTCAATAATTGATATGATTATAGATAATCCAAAAAGAATAGATCAATTAGTTTATGACGAGTTTCACGGTCTAAAAATAGCAAAAGCAAAAGCAAAAGCAAAAGCAGAGAAGCCTTTAATAGAGTTATTGGAAGATTTTGATATTGATTATAATAAATTATCTGTTTCAGATAAAGAATCAGTTAAAAAAGTCAGTATAATTTTAGCCAATGCATTGGATAACAAAATCCCTCAAAATCTGAATACTGATTTATTTATCGGTGTGAATAAAAATGTTGCAAAAGCACTCATGAATATTATAAAGAAAAAGTCAATGGATCAAGGTGTGGATTTTGTAATCGGTCATTCAGATGGCTATGAGTTCAAAAATAATAAAGTTGCTGGGCTCGTGAAAATGTGGGTACTGGGCTTAAAAACGCAAAACCTTAAAAATGTTACAATTGTTAAAGCCGATGTGAAGAATGTGCCGAATAGAGTTGCCGATGTGTGGGTAGAGAAAGGATGGGCAAAAAAAGTTAATAATAAATATGTAATTACGAAAAATATGGGGTTAATGATAGGAACACAAAGCGCGATCGGGTTCAGTGAAATAATTGATAATGAGTCTTTGGGACAGCTAAGTTCATTTCTTGTGTCAAATGCCGATGGAGAACTTAAACGTGAAAATATTGAACTTATAGCCGAGATAGGATTACCTGAAATTGCTGAGATGTTAAAGACGGGAGATTTGGAGATACTTGATGTTCTAGATGTTGGTGTTGGTACACTTGATGATATTGAGAAATCTGCTAATACATTGATACACGCATAAAAACGTATCATGTATTGCGTGCAGTGTAGGGTGTAAAAACAAAAAGGCGGTTCGGGGTTATATTATACCGGGCCGCTTTTTTTGCTAGAAAAGGGGACAGCGCCCTTTTTTTTAGCGTTCATTATAATGTGCGATTTTCACCGCGTAGGAGACCTACGCCAAGCCCCTAGTTATACACCGCGTAGGAGTCTCTTTGAGCCACCTACGCGGTGGGGGTGTTGGTCGGAGTCTGGTGGGTGGAGCAAATCTTTATTCTTGACAAATGGATGTGTTATGTTAATGTTAACGCACGATAAGACCTTTAAGAATTCAGTATCCGACATATCATTCCGCTGTTCTGTACCGTTGCTTTTTCGAGCATCGCTTCCAGCTGGTGAATTCGGATGTTATGTGCAAAAAAATGTGCGGGAGGTGAAGAATGCCGACAATTTCTGTGTTTTATGGAATTATTATTAGGATGTATTGTTCCCCGGGGGAACATAATCCCCCACATTTTCATGCGTATTATCAAGACAATAAAGCTATTATTGATATCAACACATGTGAATTAAAAGAAGGGAAATTACCATTAAAACAAATGAAACTTGTATTAGCATGGGCTGAAATACGTAAGGAAGATTTGCTGGCAGACTGGGAATTAGCATCAAAGGGGGATCTTCCATTTAAAATAGAACCATTGAAATAAAGGGATGAAGTATATGTATTTATCTGTAGTAGATGTAAAGCCATTAGAAGGATATAAATTGTTATTAACATTTGAAAATAAAGAAATCCGAGCTTTTGATGTATCTCCGTATTTAAGCATAGGAGAATTTTCCAAGCTAAAAGACATTTCTTTATTTAACACGGTAGCAGTGAAATTTGACTCTATTGAATGGAGTAATCATTTAGATTTGGATCCTGAATTATTGTATCAAAAAAGTGTCAGAGTGTTATAGTAAAAGGGGACAGCGCCCTTTTTTTAATGAGCGAAGAGATTAGATTTGCATTAGAAAAGCTTGAGAATGCTGTTTACAAACTAAAAGAAGCTTTCAGGCTCGGATGGATACAATGAAACAATTTGTCAATACGATAATTGCTACAAATGAGGGAAAAGAAGATCAACTTGATAAGAAAACGCAAAAAGTATTGCAGGCTAACGGGATAGAAGCAAACGGTGTACTTAATCTCTTGCCTGAAGTTACTCGTGACGATAAATTCTTTAATGACCTGCAGGATGCTATGAAGACGATGGCGTTTCAGGCGTAAATTCGTTCGTCGTTCATGGTTCATAGTTCATAGACAAACCAGTTCATACTTTTCTATTGTAAACCTTTGCAGAATTGTCCTTTTGAGATTATTTATATCCATTTATTTACACCGCCCCGATATTATCGGGGCGGTGGGGGTGTTGGTCGGAGTCTCTTCGAGCCACCTACGCGGTGGGGGTGGTTTTTGTTCCTAAAAAAGGTTGATTTTCCTTATGTTTGCCAGTAAAGTATACACTCATTTTGCGCCTGTAGCTCAACTGGATAGAGTGTTGGTCTTCTAAGCCGAGGAGTGCCATTGCCTATTTATAGACATAATTTCTTGTATCGTTCAGGAAATAATAATAAGGTATTCCGAAAAAAATATGAGTGAAGAACTTGAAGTATTAAAAATAGTTACACAGCGCTTAAACCAATCAAATATTGTTTATATGATTTCAGGTTCAATAGCGGCAAATTACTATACTGTGCCGCGAATGACAAGAGATATAGATATTGTAATTGAGCTAACAAAAGCTGATACTAGTAAATTCGTTGCTCTTTTTCAAGATGATTTTTATATGGATGAAAAGGCGATTGAGAAAGAAGTTTCTCGCCATGGAATCTTCAATTTGATTCACAACCAATATGTCATTAAAATAGATTTCATTATCCGGAAAGAATCAGAGTTTCAAGATTCCGTTTTCTCCCGTAGAAAAAAGGTTCAGGTAGAAAACAGCCCAATGTGGTTTGTTTCCGCGGAAGATTTAATTTTAGTAAAATTGCTCTGGGCTAAAGACAGCTATTCAGAAGTGCAGTTGAAAGATGTGCAAAACCTAATAAAAACAGTAAATGATTTAGATCTGGAGCATATTAAAAAGTGGGTTTTACGGTTAGGATTAGAGCAAGTGTATAGAGAGGTCTAACAGAATGAAGGATACGTCTGATGCAATAGCAGTCCGTTTTCAAGATATGATTATGAGGCGTAATCCGGCAGAACGTTTACTTATGGGCTGTTCCATGTATGATACTGCCAAACAGATAGTAAAAAGCTCTATACTTAATCAGAATCAGGGAATAACACCTCAGAAACTAAAAGAAGAAATATTTCTAAGGTTTTATGGAATGGAATTTAGTGAATCTGAAAAAAAGAAGATATTGAGTGCCTTGAGGTAAAATTGTAGAAAAGGGTAGAAAAGGGGACAGCGCCTTTTTTTTAGCGTTCATTATAATGTGCGATTTTCACCGCGTAGGAGACCTACGCCAAGCCCCTAGTTATACACCGCGTAGGAGTCTCTTTGAGCCACCTACGCGGTGGGGGTGTGTAATGGGATGTGTTCTAAGAAATCGGGATGCATATCTTAGGTAATATATTCTACAATTGATTTCAGGTATTGTTCGATGTCTGTCAGGCTATTGTGTAGTATCCGGTAAACTTCTTTTGAATCTATCATTACGTAATCATGTACCAGAATATTTCTGAAACCCGCCATTTTTTCCAGATTACCAGCCAATTCATTTGGAATTACTTTTTGGCTTGAGAGTATGCTGAATATTTCCCTGTAAGTGTTAGGATAAGGGAAATTCTGTTGAGATATAATCTGGGATCCTATATCAATTGATAACTGTATGGCAACTTCAAGTTTACGTTCGACGGCTGCTTGGATATCAATATTAGTCAGGTATTCATCTTCTGAAATGCTCAGTTTGCTTTTTAAATAATCAAGCGTCGTTTTTAATTCTTTAATCAATGTTTCTATAACAGTCTTGTCTACCATTTATGCTTTCCTTATTTTGTTTATAGCATCTCTAGTAAAGAAATCAAGCATAGGTTTTATATCTAAATATTCATTTATCACCTTTGCCTTATAGTGAAAAGGCGTTAAATCATTTTTGCAATGTATCATAGTGCCAAAACAAACGGCCTGATATCTCAATAGTGGCGGGGCATTGTTGAGTATGACAAGGTCAATAGTATCACTATTAAGTATTTGTTTTATTTCTCTTAAAAGTTCAAGCTTGTAATCGAATAAATGTGGTGTGTTTTTAAGTAATAGCGCAATGTCGGTGTCAGATAATGCGGTGTCTGTACCTTTAGCTTTTGAACCGAAAAGATATGCCAGTTCTATCTCAGGTTTGTTTTGGAATAAGTTATGTAGTAACTGTCTCATAATACAGTTAAACTAACAGAGTGATATGCCGTTGTCAATGTGTTTTGCTCCTAAAAAAGGTTGTAGAAAAGGGGACAGCGCCCTTTTTTGCGTTCATTATAATGTGCGATTTTCACCGCGTAGGAGACCTATGCCAAGCCCCTAGAGATATACACCGCGTAGGAGTCTCTTTGAGCCACCTATGCCAAGCCCTAGTTAATACACCGCGTAGGAGTCTCTTTGAGCCACCTACGCGGTGGGGGGTGTTGTATAGTCTCTTTGAGCCACCTACGCGGTGGGGGTGGTTTTTGTTTCTAAAAAAGGTTGATTTCCCCTGTGTTTGCCAGTAAAGTATACACTCGTTTTGCGCCTGTAGCTCAACTGGATAGAGTATCGGTCTTCGAAACCGAGGGTTGCCCGTTCGATCCGGGCCAGGCGCGATTTCGTTCATAGTTTATCGTTGATCGTTCATAGACTATGTATTTTTAAATAGTATTTTTCGATGAACTATTAACGATTCCACAAGGGGACTATCTCCAGAAAAATTTATTTATAAATTTTTCTGGGGGTAAACTAAGTATTGACAATGGCGTTTTATTTTTGGTATTCTTACGGCTCAATTTTGCTTATAAGCGCCGTTAGCTCAGCTGGTAGAGCAACTGACTCTTAATCAGTGGGTCGAAGGTTCGACTCCTTCACGGCGCAAAGAATGATATGATTCAGGGCGAGTGGTGAAATTGGCAGACACGTAAGATTTAGGATCTTATGCCGTAAGGTGTGTGGGTTCAAGTCCCTCCTCGCCCAGATTTTGAAAGAATGTAACGCGAGCGTAGCTCAGTGGTAGAGCCCTTCGTTGCCAACGAAGCTGTCGTGGGTTCAAATCCCATCGCTCGCTCCATAGTAAAGGCCTTTTATTGACATGAAAATGTCGGTAAAGGGCCTTTTTGTTTTAATTAATAATGTAATATGTGTTAGGATATTATTGATTCCATAGGGAGTATGTATGCCTGATAAAAGAATACATTTAAAAGATATTCTTAATACTGATATTAACAGTAAGAAATATGCTGATATAATTTCATCGTATGGTTTTATTGATATTGATAAGGTCGTTACCTCTGTACGTAATATGGTTACAGATGATGCGATTTATGAGTATTTTTCCCTTATCTTTCCCACTCTTTTGGATGAGTTTTCCCGTTCTCCTGACCCCGACACGGCTCTTAACAACTTCGATCGTTTTATAAACGGATCTTTTAGTAAGATTGCTTTATTTTTAACATTATCACAAAAATCAGATAGTGTTCGCATACTGATAAAGCTTCTTGGTACAAGCCAGTTTTTATCTGATGCGCTGATACGTAATCCCGAATATTTTGATTGGATGACAGATAAAGAAGTCCTTTCTCTTGTTGGAGATAGAACCGCACTTATTAGCGATATTGAAGAATCTGTTCTCATATTTAATGACTATGATAGCAGACTTAATTCACTCAGAAGGTTTAAAAGAAGAGAAATGCTCCGTATAGGCGTGAAAGATATTCTTGGGATGTCTCGTGTTGAAGAGACGGTGAAAGAACTATCAAACATTGGTGATGCAGTCCTCACTGCGGCATATCGTATTTCGCATGATGTACTCTATAAAAAGTATGGTACACCGAAAGAAACTAATAGCGATAATCCTGAAAGAGACGCATCGTTTGCAGTAATCAGTATGGGAAAACTTGGCGGAGAAGAGCTTAATTATAGTTCTGATATAGATGTTGTCTTTGTCTATTCAGAAGATGGAATGACAGACGTAAAGGATATTCCCAAGGCAAAAAGTATAACCAATATTGAATATTTCACAAAAATGGGTGAAATGATACTCTCAATAATAGGGAGTACTACTAAAGAAGGATATGTCTTTCGTATAGATACGCGTCTTAGACCGGAAGGGAACACAGGGCCTTTGGTGCGATCGCTTGAAAGTTATCAGGAATATTATGCCGCGTGGGGTGAGGCATGGGAGCGTATGGCGCTTATTAAGGCTCGTTTTTCTGCGGGTAGTGAGGTGTTGGGAAAAGAGTTTATTGGTGCGATAAAGCCCTTTGTGTATCAAAAATCACTGAGTCAGAGCTCTATTGATGAGATAAAAGATATAAAACGAAGAATCGATCATGAAGTATCAAAAAAGGGGAGGACATTCACCGAGGTAAAGTTAGGCTATGGGGGTATCAGAGAGATAGAGTTTACCGTACAAGTCTTTCAACTTATTGGTGGTGGAAAAAATCCCAAATTGCAGACGCCAACGACACTTAACGCTATACAGGTGTTATCATGCGCGGATATTTTTAATAAAGATGATGCTATTAATCTTATGGAAGCGTACAGGTTTCTGCGTGTTTTGGAGCATTTTCTGCAGATCGAGAACGAATTACAGCTTCATCATTTGCCGACGGATAATGATGAGCTGAACAAATTAGCAAAGAAACTTGGGTACGCCGATATTGAGGAAAAAAGTGCTCGCGAGCAGCTTATGAACGATTATAAAAGGCATACAGATTTTGTTCACAGCGTACACATGAGAATATTTGCAAAAGATAATACTGATTCTAATGCTGAAGGGATAGAGTATCTCTATGAAAATAAATGTAGTACTGATAGTGAACAGTATCTTAAAGAAATAGGTTTTCAGGACATAAAAAAAGCATTTTCAAACATAAAATTTCTTTCTGAAGGGCCGGGTTATGTACATATTATGCCCTCAACGGTGAGAACATTTAAACAGTTTCTTCCTGATCTTATGAAATTTCTTAAAGAATCTCCTGATCCTGATATGGCCTTCAATAACTTTGAACGCTTTGTCTCATCTCAAGGAGCGCGATCAGTATTTTACAAACTGCTTGATGAAAACCGCAATCTTATAAAATTACTCGTCCATCTTGGCGCACACAGTCAGTATCTCTCAGATACTGTTGTAACAAACCCCGATATACTCGGGCAGATCCTTATGCCGGGAATGCTGGAGTTAAAAAAAGATACGAGCATCTTGTACAAGGAATTAACCGCACGCACTAATATGTATAAAAGCTATGATGATATATTAGATGAAATGAGAAGATATAAAAAAGCTGAAATTGTTCGTATCGGTCTGAAAGATATTTTAGGTATAAGTGGTTTGGCTGGTACTCTTAGAGATATTTCTGCTCTTGCAGACGCATCCTTGAAAGTAGCTGTTGATGTTGCGTTGAAGATTCTTGTAGAAGAATATGGGTATCCGGAGACTGAAATCGGCAATAAAAAGAAAGCTTCCGAATATGCGATATTTGGGCTCGGTAAGCTCGGCGGTTATGAAATGGGGTATAGTTCTGACCTTGATATTGTTTTTGTGTATCGTGGTGACGGGCAAACTGCATCTGCCAGTAAGAGCATAACAAACAGAGAATTCTTTGCGTATTTTGCGCAAAAAGTTATAGAAATAATGACTAAAACGACCGTTGAGGGATCCTTATATAAAGTTGATATAAAGATAAGTCCCGGGGGTAAAGGTGAGGGGATTGTTCACGCATTTGAGAAATATCAGAACTACTACGGTACGTCAAGTATGACCTGGGAAAGACAAGCGTTTACTAAGGCACGTTGTATATGCGGGGATGTTTCTCTACAAAAAGATTTTGAAATATTAATCGCTGATTATGTCTACGGTAAATGTCTTTCGTCAAAAGAGATAAAAGAGATCTATGATATGCGCCTCTTAATGCAGAAAGAAAGAGTTAAAACTCGTGATAAAGGCTATCATATAAAATTAGATCCCGGTGGTATTGTTGATATCGAATTTATTGTGCAAGTAATACAGCTCATGCAGGGATGTAAAGATAAGGATGTTAGAAAAACAAATACATTAGAAATACTTACTATCCTCGGAGAGAAAGAATATCTATCAGGAAATGATTTTATGATATTACATAATGCATATATTTTTATGCGTATTATTGAAAATAAAATACGTATTGTGTCAAATCATTCACTTGATGCTATTCCCCATGAAGAAAAGAAGTTAAAAGTATTGATCAAAAGGTTGGGTGAGAACTATGAAAGCATCGGTTCATCGAAGGCGTTTCTTGATCAATATCATGTATTCGCGAGTAAGGTGAGAGCTATCTTTGATAATATTTTTAAAGAAAAATAAAAAAACCGTATTTCGTATATAGTATATAGTATCTCGTAAATGAAAACGCCCCGATTTTGTCGGGGCGTTTTCTTATTTGACTTCCTGCATCGACTTAGATGTCGTAGTACATGAAGAATTCATAAGGATGCGGTCTCATACGCATCGGATTTACTTCGCTATCAGTTTTGTAATCTATCCATGTTTGAATAACATCTTCTGTAAATACGTCACCCTTTAATAAGAACTCATTATCTTCCTTGAGAGCATTTAATGATTCTTCCAGTGATCCCGGTGCTGTAGGAATGTTTGCAAGCTCTTCCGGTGGTAAATCATAAATATTCTTATCAAGCGGATCTCCCGGATGAATCTTGTTTTGAATACCGTCTAGTCCGGCCATAAGCATAGCTGAAAACGCAAGATATGGGTTACAGCTTGGATCCGGTGTTCTAAACTCAACTCGTTTTGCTTTTGGGCTCTGAGAATACATCGGTATTCTTATTGCCGCGCTTCTGTTTTTAGCAGAATAGGCTAAGTTTACCGGTGCTTCAAAACCCGGAACTAATCTTTTGTATGAATTTGTTGTTGGATTTGAAAACGCAATGATCGCATTAGCGTGTTTCAACAGTCCGCCAATAAAGAACATTGCGGTATCACTGAGTCCCGCATATCCGTTTCCAGGAAATAGCGGCTTGTCGCCTTTCCATAAACTGATATGGGTGTGCATACCAGAACCATTATCACCAAATATCGGTTTCGGCATAAATGTTGCTGTTTTACCGTATTTGCGTGCGACATTCTTAACGATGTATTTAAATAACATTAGGTTATCCGCCATCTTTACCATTTTATCAAATCTGAGGTCGATCTCTCCCTGACCGGCAGTTGCTACTTCGTGGTGTTGGCATTCAACATGTAATCCGCACTGTTCCATAGTTAAAACCATGTCTGAACGAATGTCTTGCTGAGAATCTGTTGGTGCGACGGGAAAATATCCTTCTTTATGTCTCGGCTTATACCCGAGGTTCGGGGATTCTTCACGGCCTGAGTTCCATATGGCTTCTGCTGAATCAATGAAATAGTATCCGCTTGAAGCATTTTGATCAAAACGAATCCCGTCAAAAATAAAGAACTCTGCTTCCGGACCATAAAACGCAGTTGTTGCTATACCGGTTGATTTTAAATACTCCTCTGCTTTTTGTGCGATGTGTCTCGGATCTCTTAAATATCTTTCTTTTGTTATAGGGTCAACGATGTTACATACAAGACTTAATGTCGGTATTGACATAAAAGGATCCATCAATGCTGTTGATGGGTCCGGCATAACAAGCATGTCACTTTCGTTAATTGCTTTCCATCCGCGTATGCTTGATCCGTCAAAACCAAGACCTTCTGAAAATTTATCTTCGCTAAATTCACATATCGGGACAGAAAAATGCTGCCATAACCCCGGAAAATCCATAAATTTGAAATCTACCATTTTGGCGTTATTCTTTTTTGCCATTTCTAATACATCTTTTGGTGTTTTACAAGTGCTCATGTATGTACTCCTTTCAATATTTTATCTTTATGGTACGCGCGGCAGGAGAAGATTCGCAGGGCTTCCGCCACAAAGCAACAGCGGATCATGGAAAAGCCCTGCACTACATTCATGCGCCGCCTTACTCACCGGTTACGCTAAAGCGCTTTTTCTCCTGTTTTACCTGTACGTATCCTGATAGCTTCTTCAACGGGTATAACAAATATTTTTCCGTCTCCGATCTTTCCCGTTGCGGCAGCTGTTTTAATGAGTTCGATTGCTTTTTCGACAACATCGTCAGAAAGCACAATTTCTATTTTTATCTTTGGTAAAAAATCGACCACATATTCACTGCCTCTGTATACTTCAGTGTGGCCTTTTTGACGGCCGAACCCCTTTACCTCTGTAACGGTCATTCCTGTAATACCGATTGTTGAGAGTGCCTCCTTTACATCTTCCATCTTAAATGGTTTTATAATTGCCTGGATTAGTTTCATGCCACCCTCCTTTTTTTAGGGGTTAAGAAATAATAATATCCCCAAATTGAAAACTCATCTTTGGCCGTCTGCCTCGTTGCTCCTCCTTAACGTACCGCAGGGGGTACGCCAGCGTCGTCACGCCTTGCATACGGTTCAAATCTGAGCCTCCAAATTGTGGATATTATTGTTTCTCAACCCCTTACTACGTATTATATATGAAAAAAGAAAAGTGAACAGCATAAAACGAGCAATTTGTGTGTCAATAAAATCGGGGGTAAAATGGTGTTTATGAGTAAATTGCCGGCATTTTTGATTGCACAGTGATTTAAAAGTGTCAATTTTTGTTAGCGTAGAGCGGATAGCGTGTAGCGTATAGTATTTAAAAAGTCTGAAATCGATGAATTATGCACCAGGAACGATATCTGTGTTATGTCTGTGTTAACACGTAGTTTTGTTGCTAAAGTTTTTAGTCTGTGGTCTCTGGTCTTTCTTTAAGTGATTTCTAGTGCTTCGAGGAGAGATACTTTAATATCGTTTATTTTATTGTCACTGGTGATCTTTTTGCTTTTTAGGTCAGTAATATAGAATGTATCTATTGCGATACCTTTTTCTGTATGAATTTTAGCAAATGATATATTGACGTTCAGTATGGATAGTGTGTGAGATATTGTGTAGAGAAGGCCAAGATTGTCCGGGGACTGTATCTCGATAACAGTTTTTGAATGTGAAATTGAGTTATCTATTGTAACAAGTGTGGGAATTTTCTTTCTTAAAATATCAGGTTTTGGTTTGATCTTTTTTTTATGTTCTGTAATGGCCTCTGAAAGTGAAATTTTCTCAGATATAGTTTGTTCAAGTGTTTGTTTAAACTTTTTTATTGTTTTATTCTCTATATAAGGGTCTCCCGTATCATCGGTAGTGCTGAATGTGTCAACGACGATTTTGTCACTTCGCGTGTTTATTTGAGCACTTAATATATTGATGTTGTTTAAGGTAAAGCTACCTGCTATAAGAGAAAATAAACCCATTTTATCGTATGTGCATACTGTGATTTCCACTGCAGTAGGGGGGTCGGGAATATGTTTTTCTATTGTGACAGAAGACTCTTTATCTGCTATCAGTTCACTACAGAGCGTTATATGTTGGGCAATAATTTCAGGTGGGGTGTACAGCGAGTATTTTGGCGGCATGAGGCTGAGATGTGATGTTATCATTTTATCCTCTATTTCTTCCGGAAGAATGATGCGGACACTACGTTTTATCTCATCAATCTTTTTTTGTTCCGGTACAAAAGTCAGTTTTCCTTTTAGCTGTAGTTTTGTTTTGTGAAAAAGCTCCCAAATCAAAGATTCTTTCCATTCATTCCATAATCCCGGGGATACAGCTTTTGCATCAGCATAGGTAAGTAATACAAGCATATATAAAAGATCAATATCTTTAATATTTTTTGCTAAATCAACAAACAATTTTTCATCGTCTAAATCCCGTCGTTGCGCAATATGGGGAAATGTGAGGTGATTCTTAATCAAGAAGATTATCTTTTGAGAAATATTCTTATCTATACCAAGTCTCTTGAGTACTTTTTGTGCTTGGATGCAGCTTACCGCTACATGTCCTTCAGCGTCGTATTTTCCAATATCATGCAGGAGTAATGCAAGATACAATATTTTCGGATTCTCGATCTTGTCAAAAAGTTCCCTGTATTTATCAGTTTTATACATAAGCTGATCAAGGTTCTCAATAGCGACAAGGGTGTGTTCATCTGCGGTATATTTATGGTAATAATTATCCTGAACCAAGCATACAATTTTGCCGAATTCAGGGAGGTATTTTCCGAGAAAACCTGTTTCATTCATTTGTCTTAAGATGACGCCTATTTTTCCCGGCGTGTTAAAAATCTTCAGGAAATTATCTGCTGATTCCTTTGAACTTTTGAATGTTCGGTTAACATTTTTCAGATTGTTTCTGATAAGAGATTTTACGTCTTCATTCAGCGCGGCGTCATGAGCTTGTGCTGTAGAGAAGATCTTGAAGAACATTTGCGGGTCACTATGTATATTAATTTGTTCGGAATCTTTGATATAGAGCGCATTATTAAGAAGTATTATGCCATCTGCTACTTCTTTAGGCTTATTTGAAAAAAGACTAAAACGGGATTGCGCTTTCTTTTCTTTGTATTTTGCGACAACATTTTGTGTGATAAAAGCAATGTTTCTGGCATGAGTATAATACTCTTTCATAAAGATCTCAGGTGCAAGCTGATCATGTTTATCTTTGTAA
The DNA here is from genome assembly GCA_030765405.1 of Candidatus Ancaeobacter aquaticus. Lineage (NCBI taxonomy): Bacteria > Pseudomonadati > Candidatus Auribacterota > Candidatus Ancaeobacteria > Candidatus Ancaeobacterales > Candidatus Ancaeobacteraceae > Candidatus Ancaeobacter > Candidatus Ancaeobacter aquaticus. The sequence continues at coordinate 79,439 of JAVCCP010000045.1, forward strand.
CCAAGGTTATATGCGATCTTTTTCTGATATATCATGGTGAGAATATCCATTTTCTTTTCAGCGGTATAATGCAGTTCGTTACGTACACGCATAAGAAAATCGTATCCATGATTAAGTATCTTGAGATCTTTTTCGGTAATGAAACCGAGTTCTTCATAGTATGCAAGATCAACCTTTTTGTATTTAAACATACATAACCACACAATGCTTTGAATATCACGTAATCCGCCGATACATTCCTTTATATTTGGTTCCTGTATATACATAGATGCCCCAAAGCGGTAATGCCTGTCTTCACGTTCCTTTATCTTTTGAGAAATAAAAGTATTAGCTATACGGGTGTTTTTAGAGAGAAGTTCGTCTAATTGTTTTTTTAATTGGTCAAATAGTGGTTCTTCCCCCGCAATAAAACGAGATTCAAATGTTGAGGAGCACATTTTAACATCACTTTTTGCGATTGCTATTGCTTCATCGAGAGAACGTACCCCATGACCTAATGAAAGTCCCGTGTCCCAAAGCATGTAGAGTATTTTCTCTATCATGAACTTGATGTACGGGTGCATTTTTTTCTCATATATAAACAATATATCCAGATCAGAATATGGGTTCAGCTCGTTGCGGCCATAACCGCCATTTGCGATTAATGCACATTTATTTTTAGGCAATGGCAATCCTTTTTGTACATATTCCAGATGTGCAATTTTGTATATGTGCTGAATGAGTACATCAATAAGATATGATCTGCTTCTGCATATTGTCAGTCCATCGACACCATTTCGATGCTGTATCTTAAGTCGCTGTTCTTCAACGGTGAGAAATTTTTTAAAAAGTGTGAGGTGTGCTTCTGTCGTTAAGGATGGATCGTGTGTGAGGTTTTTTTCAGCGTTTTTGAGTATTTTATCTAAATTAATTATCATTATAAAGTGTGTGGGATTATTCTATTTTGAATCCGCCTTTTATGCCATGCGTTTCGATCTTCTTACGCAACGTATTGCGGTTCATCATTAGAAGTTTAGCCGCTTTCAATTGATTGCCTTTTGTGTATGAAAGTGCATTTTTAATAATGTATTTTTCAATATCAAGCATAATGTCTTTTTCTTTTCCCGGTTCCGCATTTTTTATGATTTCCGCAAATAGTTCATGCGAAATCTTCTGTAAACGTTCTTCGAGTGTTCCTTCATGACCGGATCTAACGGTTCCTTTATCGCTGAAGTTGAAATCTTCAGGCTCAAGAATAGATTTTTTTGAAATGACCATAGCACGTTTTGTTGCATTTTCAAGTTCGCGAACATTTCCCGGCCAATTATGTTTTTTTAATTTATTCATCGCTTCATCAGACATCTTAGATATTTTTCTTTTTTGTGTCTTATTGAATTTATTAATGAAATATTTTGCCAACAGCATAATATCTTCTTTACGTTCACGGAGCGGGGGAATCGTAATGGTTACAACATTAAGTCTGTAGTATAGGTCTTCTCGGAAGTTCCCTTCAGTCATAAGCGTTTCGAGATCTCGGTTTGTTGCAACAATTAACCTTACATTTACCTTTATTGTTTCTGAGCCACCAACACGCTGAAATTCTTTTTCCTGTATCATGCGCAATATTTTTGCCTGTGTCGCAAGAGACATATCTCCGATCTCATCAAGAAAAATGGTGCCGTTATTTGCCTGCTCAAATTTACCGATTCTCAGATGTGTCGCGTCGGTAAAGGACCCTTTTTCGTGACCAAAAAGCTCGCTTTCAAGAAGTGTGTCGGGTATTGCCGCACAGTTTACCGCAATAAACGGTTTTTTGTTCCGCAAACTGTGGTGGTAAATGGCGCGGGAAACAAGTTCTTTACCTGTTCCGCTTTCACCGCGCAGGAGTACCGTTACATCATTTTCGGCAACTCGACCGATAAGTTTATATATTTCCTGCATCGGTTTTGCTTTACCGATGATGTTTTCAACTGCTTCATTGCTGTCTTTAAACACTTCAGGAGAGACAAGGTTTTTCATTGAAGCGCTGACCTCAAGTGCTTTAGCGATAAGTATTTTTAACTGATCAATATCCTCAAACGGTTTCATGATATAATCATAGGCACCGAGTTTTGTTGCCTCAATAGCGGTTGAGGTGGTGCTGAAAGCGGTCATGATGATAACGATTTGTTTCGCGTTATGTGCTTTCATCTCTTTGAGGACTTCTAATCCGTTCATTCCGGGCATTTTAATATCCATAATAACCAGATCATGATCGTTTTCTTCAACATTATCTAAAGCGATAGGACCGTTTTCTGCAGTAGTGACTTTGTAGCCTTCTTTTTCAAAAAGACGGGTTAGTGAATATCTCATCGATTTATCGTCATCAACAATAAGAATAGAATAGGGCATACGATCCTCAGTTATCTTTTCTGTATAATTGGAATATACACTTTAAGTGTTGTTCCAGCGTTTTCTGTGCTTTCAATCTTAATATCGCCGCCATGTTTTGCGATTATCTTTTGTGTTATAGATAATCCTAAGCCCAAACCTTCTTCTTTTGTTGTGTAAAATGGCGTAAAAAGCATTTTTATATTTTTTTGGGCAATACCTATCCCAGTATCTTTAAATATTATCTCTAACGTGTCAAGGGATTTGGTTTTTCTACTTGTTTGTGATGCAGTAATAATGAGATTGCCGCCCTCTGGCATAGCCTGAATAGCATTAAGCATGAAGTTTAAAAACGCTTGCTTCAAGAGATTGGGGTCACCTTTTACTTTCGGTAACTTAGAGGAAATATCTAACTGTATCGATATGTTCTGTTTTTTTATTTTTAGCTTAACAAGAGTGAGAGTCGATTTTATCACATCTTTAATTGCCAGTTTTTCATATACCGGTTCCTGTGGGCGTGCAAATTTAAGGAATTGAGAAATAATAGAGTTTAACCGTTCGATCTCTTCATTAATGACGGCGACATCTTGCCCTTGTTTTACATTCACCGGCAGTTCGGTAAAAAGCGCATTTATGAGAATCTTAATACTTGTTAAAGGATTTCTTATTTCATGAGCGATACCGGCAGAGAGTTCGCCGAGTGCCGCGAGGCGTTCTTTACTGATAAGCTCATCCTGTGCTTTTAAAAGTTTTTCTGTTGTCAGTTTTACTTGCCGTTCTAACTCGATATTAAAATGTTTCAGTTTATCGTACATCTCGGCATTTTCTATGGCAATGCCCGCATGGTTTGCAAATGTAACGAGTGATCGTAAGTTATTGTCTGAAATAGTTCGGTTTGAATGGAGATTGTCAGCAGTGACAACTCCCTTAACCTTGTCTGGTGCGGTTAATGGTACTGCCGCAAATGATTTCACGTTGAATAATTTAATAATGTCTTTATTCGCATGAGGGTCGTTTTGTGCGTCCTGAATAACATACGGTTTGTTTTTTGAAAATGACCGACCCACAATACTTTTATCTTTTTCAAGGGGGAGGACGATATCAATACTTTCCTCTTTTTTTAGTTTTAATCCTACAGCCATTTTAAGCCTAAGCACTTGAGCCTCTTCATCATATATGTACAGGCGCGCCCGGTCAAAACCGATACCTTTGGTGACCGCCTTTAAAATAAGGTGAAGAATCTCGTTTAAGTCAAGCGTATGCATCGAACTCGATATCTTATAGAGTAAAGATAATTCTTTTAGTTCTGTTTGACTTGTTTTTGTCTTTGTAATCTTGAGCTTTTTCATTTTTGCCTCTCATTAAGATGATATTCTATCAGGATAGTCTTGAATTTAAAATATATTTTGGTGGATTGTAAAGTTAAATGCCGTAAATAGTGGTCATTTTTCATTTAAGCTGCGATCTCCTGAAGTTCTCTTTCAAACCCCTGTTGAGCAGATTGAAAATTTAGTATCTTGCGTGGGTAATT